>NZ_WMHO01000075.1 GCF_010994245.1 Sandarakinorhabdus rubra | reverse complement strand
GCCGCTGTTCCTGTGGGCGCCGGACCGGCCGCGTAGCGGCGCCTCGGTGGGCGCGGCGCTGGCCGGCGGCGCGGCTGATCTGGTGCGCCTGTTTGCCGAGGCACGCGGTCACGCCAACGTGCTGCTCTATCTGTTCGCGCGCATGCTGTTCACCGATGGCCTCACCGCCATCCTGCTGTTTGGCGGCATCTTCGCGGCCGGCGTGATGGGCTGGGGCACGCTGGAGATGCTGGGCTATGGCGTGGCGCTCTCCACCGCCGCTGTCGCTGGCGGGCTGCTCGCTGGCCGGCTGGATGGCTGGATCGGGCCGCGCCCGGCGCTGATTGCCGAGCTGGTGCTGCTCATCGGGCTGGAAGCGATGGTGCTGGGCAGCGGCGAGGCGCGCATTCTCTATCAGCCCGCAACATCGGCGCCGGTGTGGAACAGCCCGATGTTTGCCAGCCTGCCCGACCTGGTGTTCCTGGGCCTGGGCTGCGGCCTCGCCATCACCATCACGGCCGCCTATGCCTCGTCCCGCACCTTGCTCACCCGGCTGGTCCCGGCCGACCGGCTGGGCGCCTTCTTTGGCCTCTATGCGCTGGCCGGCACCGCCACCATGTGGCTGGGGCCGCTCTTGGTGCAGGTGGCGACGGGCATCGGCGGCAGCCAGCAGGCGGGCTTCGTGCCGGTCATCGGGCTTCTGCTGGCGGGCCTCGCGCTGCTGCCCTTCGTCAAGGGCGGCGGGCGGCTGTGACGCTCAGCCCTCGATCTTCTCGCGGGCATAGGTGCCCCACATGTGGGCGCGCAGGATATAGCCGGACTTGCCGTCCTTCGACACCCGGCACCACAGATCCTCGCACAGGGTGATGTTGACCACCGCTCCGGGTGCGATGCGCCAGGCGATGCGGCTTTTCAGGTCGGGCGCGACATACAGCAGGCGAACGCTGTCGCGGATGATGCCGGTGCGCGCGCCGGTGAGCAGCGCCTTGTTCATCCAGCCGGTCACGCCTTCGGGATCGCGCACCTGCCGCCAGATCTCATATTCCTTCAAGATCTCCATCGGCAGGCCGGCGCGCTTGTATTCCCACAGGATCGGGAAGCGCTCGCCCGGGCCAGTGCGCATCATGGCGCTGCCGCTCTTGATCGAGACGAAGCGGGGGGTGGGCAGATCGGTGGTGCCATCGGCAAACTCGGCCGCCGCAACAGGGGTTGCGATCAGGCAGGCGGCCAACAGTGCGCGCAACATCGGGTTGTTCATGGGCCCTCCTCTTGACCGAGGCCGCGTTGCTGCGCAAGCCTCGCTGCCATGACCAAGCCGCGCCCGAAAGTGATCGTCACCCGCCGCCTGCCGCAGGCAGTGGAAACCCGCATGGCCGAACTGTTCGATGTCGAGTTGAACCTCACCGACACCGCCATGACCGAGGCGGAATTGTGCGAAGCCGCCCGCCGCTGCGACGTGCTGGTGCCGACCGTGACCGACCAGGTGAATGCCGCCGTGTTCGCCGCCGCCGCCGAGGGCGGGCGGCTGAAGCTGTGCGCCAATTTCGGCGTTGGCGTCGATCATATCGATCTGCACGCCGCGCGCGCCGCCAAGGTGACGGTGTCGAACACGCCCGGCGTGTTGACCGACGACACCGCCGACATGGTGATGGCGCTGATCCTCTCCGTGCCGCGCCGCCTGGGCGAGGGCGAGAAGCTGGTGCGCAATGGCGAATGGCAGGGCTGGTCGCCCACCGGGATGCTGGGCCACCGCATCACCGGCAAGCGGCTGGGCATCATCGGCATGGGCCGCATCGGCAGCGCGGTGGCCCGCCGCGCCCGCGCCTTTGGCCTGACCGTGCATTACCACAACCGCACCCGGCTGCCGCCCAGCCTGGAGGCCGAGCTGGAAGCGACCTTCTGGTCCGATCTCGATGCCATGCTGGCGCGGGTCGACATCATCACCATCAACTGCCCGCACACGCCCGACACGCATCACCTGATCGATGCGCGGCGCTTCGGGCTGATGCAGAAATCGGCGTATCTGATCAACGCGGCGCGCGGCGAGATCGTGGACGAGAATGCCCTGTGCGAGGCGCTGGAGAAGGGCCAGATCGCCGGCGCCGGGCTGGACGTGTTCGAACACGAACCGGCGGTTGACCCGCGCCTTCTCACCTTGCCGGGCGTCGTCCTCCTCCCCCACATGGGCAGCGCCACCTTTGAAGGCCGCCAGGCGATGGGCGAGAAGGTGATCGCCAATATCCGGGTGTGGGTGGATGGGCATCGCCCGCCCGACATCGTCCTCGAAGGCTGGATGTAAGCCCCTCCCGCAACGGGTAGGGGAGACGCGTGCGCAAATCGGCCTAGGCTGGCTCAACAATTGGGAGCAGCGCCATGAAAGCCATCCGCCTTCGCCACCCCGCCGGCATCGACAATCTGCGGCACGAGGACATGGCCGAACCGGGCGCCCCAGGCCCCGGCCAGATCAAGGTGCGGTTGAAGGCCAGCAGCCTGAATTACCATGATTATATCGTGGTGGTGGGCGGCATCCCTACCCCTGATGGCCGCATCCCGATGAGCGACGGCGCCGGCGAGGTGCTGGCCGTGGGCGAGGGCGTGACGGAGTTCCGGCCCGGTGACATGGTCGTCTCCTGCTTCTTCCCCAACTGGCTGGATGGGCTGCCCTCCATGGCGGGCTTTGCCGCGGTGCCGGGCGACGGCGCCGATGGTTATGCGGTGGAGGAAGTCGTCGCCCCGGCCACCAGCTTCACCCACGCGCCGTTCGGCTATTCCCATGCCGAGGCGGCGACGCTGACCTGCGCCGGGCTCACCGCCTGGCGCGCGCTGGTGCCGGAGGGCAATCTGAAGGCCGGCGACGTGGTGCTCGTGCAAGGCACCGGCGGCGTTTCCATCTTCGCGCTGCAGTTTGCGAAGGCCATGGGGGCCACCGTGATCGCCACCAGTTCCAGCGACGAGAAACTGGGCCGGCTGAAGGCGATGGGGGCCGATCACCTGATCAACTACAAGGCCACCCCCGGCTGGGGAGCGGAGGTGATGAAACTGACGCAGGGCCGCGGCGCCGATCATGTCGTGGAGATCGGCGGGGCGGGCACCATGCCCGAATCGATCACCGCCTGCGCGGTGGGCGGCCATATCAGCCTGATCGGTGTGCTCGCCGGCTTTGCCGGGCCGATCCCGACCGTGCAGATCATGGCCAAGCAGATCCGCCTGATCGGCATCACCGTCGGCACGCGCCGCCAGCAGCAGGCGATGATCCGGGCGATCAACCAGACGGGCCTGCGCCCGGTGATCGATTCGCATTTCCCGCTGGCCGAACTGGGCGCCGCCTTCCGGCACCAGGAGAGCGGCAAGCATTTCGGGAAAATTTGTATCGATATCTGAACTGCTGCAACATTGTTCGGGTGGTGAGCGAACAGGGGCAGATTGGAGACGTTCCCGATGCCTCGCCTGTTTCTGCCAGCCATGGCTGCTCTTGTGCTGGCCGCCCCCGCACTCGCCGCTGATGCCGCCCACCCCACGGTGATCGAGCTGTTCCAGAGCCAGGGCTGTTCGTCGTGCCCGCCGGCCAATGCCAATGTGATGGCGCTGGCCGACCGGCCTGATCTGCTCGTGCTCAGCTTCGGCGTCACCTACTGGGACCAGCTGGGCTGGAAAGACCGCTTCGCCCGGCCGGAATTCACCCGCCGCCAATATGATTACAAGGCCGGGCTGCGCCACGACAATGTCTGGACCCCGCAGACCGTGATCAATGGCCGCGTGGACGTGACCGGGGTGCGGGCCGCCGAATTGGCCCAGGCACTGGTGAAGGGCGATCGTGGCAGCGGTGGCCCGGCTGTCACTGCCAGCCCGGCGCGGATCAGCATCGGCGCCGGCAGCGGCCCGGCCGACGTGTGGCTGGTGCGCTATGACCCGCGCATCATCGAGGTGCCCATCAGGGCCGGGGAGAATGGCGGCCGCACTCTGCCGCACCGCAATGTGGTGCGTGAACTGGTGCGGTTGGGCGGGTGGACCGGTGCGGCGACCGACCTCGCGCGCCCGGCGCCAGCCACCGGCCTGCAGGAGGCCGTGCTGGTGCAGCGGCCGAACGGCGGCGCGGTGCTGGCGGCGCTCAGGCTCCGGTGAGGATTCGGTCCATCAGCTGCTTCACCGTCGGGATGAAGCGGTTGGAATAGAAGGGGTCGCTGGCGAAGCGATAGGCGCTGTGGCCGGCGAAGGCGAGGTTGGTCTCCGGGTCGCCGCCGTGGGCGATATCCTGCAGCGTCTTCTGGATGCAGAAGCTGCGCGGATCGGCCAGCCGCCCGGTGGAGTTGCCCTCGTTGTCGGCCCAGGCCGAGAAGCCGCAGTGGGAGAGGCAGCCCATGCAATCGGCCTGGTCCTTGCGGATCTCGGCGCGTTCGGCGGGCGTGACATAGACCAGCGTGTTGTCGGGCGTCTTGAGGGCCTCGGTGAAGCCGGCGCCGTGGAACTCGCGGGCGCGAATCAGGTCATCGCGGGTGACGAAATAGCGCTTGCCGCCCACGCCGACATCGAGCGGGAACTGGTGATCGCCGGTGGCCGTGGTGGAAAAGGCCACCTGCCGCTCGCTGCGGGCTTCGAGCGCGCGCAGGAACGGGTTGCGGATCGCCGACGAATAAAATCCGGTCGGCGAGAATTTGTGAAGCAGGATGTCGCCCTTTTCGAGGTCGAACAGGCGCTGTTTCCAGGCGTCGGGGATCGGGCTTTCCTGCGTCAGCAGCGGCCGGGTGCCGAACTGGAAGACGATCTGGCCCAGTTCGGGATTGTCGAGCCAGTCAGTCCATTCATCGAGCCGCCACACGCCGCCGGCCATCACGATCGGCACCGATTCGGGCACGCCAAGCTCGCGCATGGTGGCGCGCAGCTCGGCGACGCGCGGATAGGGGTCCTGCGGCTGTCGAGGGTCTTCGGCGTTGGACAGGCCGTTGTGGCCGCCGGCCAGCCACGGGTCCTCATAGACCACCGCGCCCAACCATTCGGCCGCCTTGGAATAGGCGCGCTTCCACAGCGCCCGGAAGGCGCGGGCCGAGCTGATGATCGGATAATAATGGACGCCGTGCTGGGCGGCGATTTCGGACAATTTGTAGGGCATGCCGGCGCCGCAGGTAACGCCATTGACGAGGCCCTTCGTACGCTCCAGCACGCCCTGCAGCACGCGCTGGGCGCCGCCCATTTCCCACAACACGTTGATGTTGATGGCGCCGATGCCGCGCTTCAGTTCACTGGACGCGATGTCGTAGGCGCGCTGCACCTGGGCGACGCCGCCTTCGATGGCATAGTGCACCAACTCCTCGTGGCGGTCGCGGCGGGTGGCGGCACGATAGACCTGGGCGATGATGTTGCCATCGGCATCATAGCTGTCGGCATTGACCGCCGAGACCGTGCCGACGCCGCCAGCCAGTGCCCAGGCGCCGGACGAGGCATGGTTGGTGGCCGAAACGCCCTTGCCGCCCTCAACCAGGGGCCAGACTTCCCGTCCGCCCATGACCAGCGATTTCACACCCGCAAGCATCATTGTCCGTTCTGTGATGCCGGCCCATCCGCCGACCATGGCAGTATTGCGGCAAACTTGTGGCAGTGCGCAAGCCACCGCATTGTCTCAGCCTGCGGGACTGGCCCTTTCGGTGTTTGGGGCTTTCGGGCTAGGGGCGGCGCTGCCATGGCCGAATCGCCCGTCTCCGATCCCACCACCATCCGCCGCCTCTATGGGCGGCGGCAGGGCCATGCCTTGCGGCAGGGACAGGCGGCGCTGTTCGCTGATCTGCTGCCGCGCATTGCCGTGCCCGCCGAAGGGGAGATCAGCGCGCCGCTGCTGTTCGGCGATGCGCGCCCGCTATGGCTGGAGATCGGCTTCGGCAAGGGCGAGCACATGGCAGCGCAGGCGGCCGCCAATCCGCACATTGGCCTGATCGGCGCCGAACCCTTTGTCGATGGCGTCGTTGGCGCGTTGATGGCGGTGTCGGCCGGTGGCCTTGCCAACGTGCGCATCCACCACGGTGATGCGCTCGACGTGCTGGAGCGGCTGCCGGAGGCCAGCCTCGATCGCCTGTTCCTGCTCCACCCCGATCCCTGGCCCAAGGCGCGTCATGCCAAGCGCCGCTTCATGAACCCCGGCCCGATCGCGCTGATCGCCCGCGCCCTCAAACCCGGCGGCGAGTTCCGCTTCGGCACTGATCACCCGATCTATTGCCGCTGGGCACTGATGCAGATGCAGCGGCGGCGCGATTTTCAATGGCTGGGCGATACGGCGGCCGATTTTCTCACCCGCCCTGCCGACTGGCCGCAGACCCGTTATGAGGCCAAGGCCCGGCGGCTGGGCCACGAGGTGTGGTATTTCCGCTGGCAGCGCGTGTGAACCCCCCCACCATTGACCGCAGCGCGGCCTTTCGCCTAGGCGTGAAGCCGTGAGCCAGTATCTCGACTTTGAAAAGCCGGTCGCCCAGATCGCCCAGCGCGTCGCGGACTATCGCGCCGCCGGCGACGAGGCCGGCGCCCGCCATGCCGAAGGCGCGGCGCGCCGGCTGCTGGCCGAAACCTACGCCCGCCTGTCGCCCTGGCAGAAGACGCAAGTGGCCCGGCATCCACAGCGGCCGCATTTTTCCGACATTGTGAAGGCGTTGGTCGCCGATTTCCTGCCGCTGGCCGGGGACCGTGCCTACGGCGAGGACCAGGCCATCATCGGCGGCATCGGCACGCTGCGCGGCCAGAATATCCCGGTGATGGTGATCGGCCACGAAAAGGGCAGCGACACCGCCAGCCGCGTGAAGCACAATTTCGGCATGGGTCGCCCCGAAGGCTATCGCAAGGCGGCTAGGCTGGTGGAACTGGCCAGTCGCTTCAACGTGCCGGTGGTGACCCTCGTGGACAGCGCTGGCGCCTATCCCGGTGTCGATGGCGAGGCGCGCGGCCAGGCCGAGGCCATTGCCCGCGCCACCGCCGCCTTCCTCGCCGCGCCGGTCCCGATCATCGCCGCAATCACCGGTGAAGGCATGTCGGGCGGCGCCATCGGCATCGCCGCTGCCGACCGGGTGATCATGCTCGAACACGCTGTCTATGCCGTCATTTCCCCGGAAGGCTGCGCGTCGATTCTGTGGCGCACGGCCGAAAAAGGCGAGAACCGCGCCGCCGACGCTGCCGAGGCGATGAAGGTGACAGCGGCCGACTGCAAGACTCTGGGCGTCATCGATACCATCGTGCCGGAACCGCTGGGCGGCGCCCATCGCGATCCGGCCGCCGCCATCGCCTCGCTGGCCATGGCGATTGCCGCCGAACTGCAGCCGCTGCTTGGCGTGTCGCCCGCGGCCCTCATCAAGGCGCGCCGGGCGAAGTATCTGGCGATGGGCCGCAGCCTCTGACGCTGTTCAGGCTGGCTCAAGCCGGGCTGCCACAGTAGATTGGCTGCCATGAAGACAGGTTCCGCCCCACTTGCCATTGCCCTCCTGCTGCTGGCCGCCCCCCCGGCGGCCGCGCAGGCGCCGCCCGGCCTCACCCCTGCCGAACGCCAGGCCGGGGCCCAGGCCCATCCGCAGATATTGCAGCAGTTTGGCGGTGCCATGTCCGGCCCGGTGGCCGATTATGTGCGCGGTGTCGGGCAGAAGATCGCCGTGCAGTCGGGCGGCGGCGCCAAGCCCAGCGACTATAATGTCACCCTGCTCAATTCGGATGTGAACAACGCCTTCGCCATCCCCGGCGGCTATGTCTACATCACAAGGCAGCTGCTCGCGCTGATGAACGACGAGGCCGAGCTGGCCTTCGTGATGGGGCACGAGGTGGCGCACGTCGCCGCCCGTCATGGCCAGAAGCGGCAGAACCGGGCGGCGCTGTCCAACGTGCTGGCCGGGCTGGCCGGCGTGCTCACCGGTTCCAACATCGTTGGCCAGGGTGCCGGCATGGTGGCGGGCCTCACCACGCTGGGCTTCAGCCGTGAACAGGAACGCCAGGCCGACAGCCTCGGCGTGCGCTATCTGTCGACCGCCGGCTATGATCCGATGGCGGCGGTGGACAGCCTTGCCGCGCTGGGCGCGCAGACGGCCCTGGAGGCGCGGTTGCAGGGCCAGGGCGGTGCCGAACCGTCGAAGTGGCTCTCCACTCACCCGCCCAGCACCGAGCGGGTGGCGCGCATGAAGAGCGAGGCGCAGCCGCTGGCGGCGCGCGGCGGCGCGCGGGCGCTGAACCGCGATGCCTTCCTCAACGCCATCGACGGCATGATCTATGATGACGATCCGGCCGAGGGCGTCATCATCGGCACCGGCTTCCGCCACGGCGGGCTGCAGCTGGCGCTGGATGCGCCGCAGGGCTTCCGCCTCAACAACAGCCCGCAGGCAGTGACAGGAGCCGGGCCGAACGGCACGCAGTTCGATCTGCGCGCCGCCGATGCCCGCCAGAACAGTCTTTCGGCCATCGCCCAGGCGCGCTGGCAGCAGCTGGGCGTGCAGTCGCAGCCAGAGATGCGGGCCACCCGCATCAACGGCATCGAGGCGGTGCAGGGCAGCGTCAACGCCCGCACTCGCAACGGCCCGGTGGAAGCGACGCTCACCGCCTACAATTGGTCGCCGCAGCTGGCGCTCACTCTGCTCACCATTGCGCCGCAGGGTCAGGGCGGGACGGTCGCCCCGGTGGCGGGCAGCGTCCGCAAGCTGTCCTCGCAGGAAGCCGGGCAGATCCGTGCCCGGCGCATCCAGGTGGTGCGTGTCGGCGCCGGCGACACCGCCGAAAGCCTGGCGGCGCGCATGGCCTACACCGATGATCGGCTGTCCCGCTTTCTCACCCTCAACCAGCTGCAACCGGGCGCTCCCTTGCGTGCCGGTGATCGGGTGAAGCTGGTGGTGTGGCGCTGAGCCCCATTTCGGGTGCCATGACCCGGCTCGTCCACGTGGTCGCCGCCGCGCTGGAGGACGGCGCGGGGCGCGTGCTCCTGGCGCAAAGACCGCCAGGCAAGGCGCTGGCCGGCACCTGGGAGTTTCCCGGTGGCAAGCTGGAGCCCGGCGAAACGCCAGAGGCTGCGCTGGTTCGCGAGCTGGACGAGGAGCTGGGCATCTGTGTGGGTGCCCTCGAGCCCTTTCACTTCGCGTCTTTTTCCTATCCCGATTTCCACCTCGTCATGCTGCTCTATCGTTGCCGCGACTGGCAGGGGGAACCGGTGGGGCGCGACGGCCAGGCGCTGCGCTGGGAACGACCCACCGACATGGCCGCCCTGCCGATGCCGCCGGCGGATGTGCCGCTGGTGGCGGCACTGGTTGCCGCTGCACGACCCTGACTGGCAAAGGTTGCGCCCGCAAGGCTGCGCCCCCGAGGTTGCGCCTTGATGACAGGGCCGCTATGGCCGCGCTGTTCGCAACAGGGGGCGCGCCAATGAAAATCCTCGCCGGCAACGGCAATCCCGATCTGGCGCAGGCGATCGCCGCCTATCTCGAGATCCCGCTCACCCAGGCCGCCGTGCGCCGCTTTGCCGACGAGGAGATCTTCGTCGAGATCCACGAGAATGTGCGCGGCGAGGACGTGTTCGTGGTGCAGCCCACGGCAGCGCCGGCCAACGACAATCTGATGGAACTCCTGATCTGCATCGATGCCCTGAAGCGGGCCTCGGCCCGGCGGATCACGGCGGTGGTGCCCTATTTCGGCTATGCCCGGCAGGATCGCAAATCCGGGTCGCGCACGCCCATTTCGGCCAAGCTGGTGGCCAACCTGATCACCAAGGCCGGCGCCGATCGCGTGCTGTGCCTTGATCTCCACGCCGGGCAGATCCAGGGCTTCTTCGACATCCCGACCGACAATCTGTTTGCCGCCCCGGTGATGGCAGCCGACATCACTGCCCGCATGGGCACCGATGACCTGATGGTCGTTTCGCCCGACGTGGGCGGCGTGGTGCGCGCGCGGGCGCTGGCCAAGCGGCTGGGCAACGCGCCGCTGGCCATCGTCGACAAGCGCCGCGAGCGGCCGGGCGAATCCGAAGTGATGAACATCATCGGCGACGTGAAGGGCCGGCGCTGCATCCTGGTCGACGATATCGTCGATTCGGCCGGCACCCTGTGCAATGCCGGCGCGGCGCTGCTGGAGGCCGGCGCCACCAGCGTCACTGCCTATGTGTCGCACGGCGTGCTGTCGGGCGGCGCGGTGGCGCGTGTCGATGGTTCGGCGCTGGCCGAACTGGTGGTCACCGATTCGATTGCCGCCACGCCGGCGGTGAGGAGCGCGCAGCGCATCCGTCGCATCACCATCGCGCCATTGCTTGCAGAAGCCATGCGCCGCACCGCAGAGGAAAGCTCGGTCAGCAGCCTCTTCGATTGATCGGGGTTACAGCGCCTCGGATTGATTGATCGGCGTCAGCCCGGTCAGTCGCCGGTGCTGCGGTTCACCACCGTGCCGTCGGGCTTGTAGACCTTTTCAGGCGTCACATACTCGCCCTTGGGCGTGCAGATGCCGCCCGGGTCCTGCTTGCGCATCTTGGCGCAGAATTCGGTGTCGGGGCGCGGCTGCGCCTGAGCCAGCGCCGGGACGGCGGAAACGGCCAGCAGGGCAGCGGCAGTGGCAAGAATGATGGTCTTCATGGACGCACCCTTACACTTGAATGGCTTGCGTGGCCATGAACAAGCTGGCTATCCCGGTGGCGTGGCCGCTCAATCCCTTCCTCCCCCGCAGGCCCGGCTGTTGCTGGACACGGCGGCGCTGACGGCCAACTGGCGGGCCTTTGCCACCTGTGGCCGTGCCGAGGCCGCCGCCGCGATCAAGGCCGATGGTTATGGCCTGGGGGCCCGCGCGGCGCTGCTGCGGTTGGCGGCGGCGGGCTGCCGGCGCTTTTATGTGGCCCATTGGCAGGAGGTGCCGCCGTTGCTGCCACTGCCTGAAGGGGTCAGCCTGGCGGTGCTGCACGGCGTGACCGCCAGCGAGATGGACGCGGCATTGGCGCTGCCGGCCACCCCGGTGCTGGTGACTGAAGGGCAGGTGACGCTCTGGCGGCAAACGGGCCGCCCTTGCGAGCTGATGGTCGACACCGGTATGAACCGGCTCGGCCTGCCGCCGGCCGGCATCGCCGAGGTGGTCGCCGGCCTCGAGATCAGCGTGCTGCACAGCCACCTCGCCTGCACCGAAGACTTGGCCCACCCCATGAACGAGGCCCAGCGCGCCGTTTTTACCGAGGTTGCCGCCACGGTGCCGGCAGGTCGCTATGCGCTGGCCAATTCGGCCGGGGCCGGCCTGGGCGCGGCCTTTCACTTCGATCTCATCCGCCCCGGCATTGGCCTGTTCGGCGGCGGCCTGCTGCCCGATGGCCTGCCGGCGCATGCCGTGGCCCGGATGGCAGCCCGCATCATCCAGCTGCGCGACGTGCCGGTTGGCGGCGCGGTGGGCTATGGCGCGGCCTTCGTGGCGGAGCGGCCGAGCCGCAT
>NZ_WMHO01000074.1 GCF_010994245.1 Sandarakinorhabdus rubra | reverse complement strand
ATCACCGCCATGTAGAGGAACAGGTGCATCAGGCTGGCCGCGAACGCCGCCAGCCCCACCGCCCGGCGCAGCCACAGCCAGCGCGCAAGGCCGCGCCACAGACCGGCCAGCGGGGTGAGCACCACCGCCAGCGCCAGCCAGCCAATCGCCCAGTTGCCGCTGTCCGCCACCGCCGCATCCAGATCGGCATCCGGGTTCCACGCGTCCCGGCCCAGCACCAGCAGCGGCGCCATCAGCACGGTCCACAGGGCAACAAGGGCAAGCCGCCGGTTCACCCCGTCCGGCTACGTCAGTTGCGAGTGATTTGCAACAACCATCATGGCCGTGATGCGGCCTTTCCAAGCCGGCAAAGTTGATTATGAACGGGTGCGCGATGTGGCGCCTTTACCATTTCACCCTCTGTCCGTTCAGCCGCAAGGTGCGCTTTGCCCTGGCGGTGAAGGGCGTCACCCATGAACTGGTGCTGGAACGCCCGTGGGAGAAGCGCAGCGGCTTCACCCAGCTGAACCCGGCCGGGCAGACGCCGGTGATGAGCCTGGGCGGCACGGTGCTGGTTGATTCGGTGGCGATCATCGAGCATTTCGAGGAGGTGGTCGAGCGCACCGGGCTGCTCGGCGCCACCCCGGAAGCGCGTGCCGAAACCCGCCGTCTGGTCGCGTGGTTCGATCAGAAATTCTATGCCGAGGTGGGTGCGCCGCTGCTGGCCGAACGCATGTACAAGCGGACCGTGCTGCGCGGCTCGCCCGATGGCGGCGTGCTGCGCGAGGCCGGGCGCATGGCCGATATCCATCTGGATTATGTCGATTATCTGCTGGAGCGCCGGGCCTGGCTGGGCGGCAACCAGTTCGGCATGGCGGATATCGCGGCGGCTGCGCACCTGTCGGTGGCGGATTATCTGTCGGGCATCGACTGGGACGGCCACGAGCCGGCGAAGACCTGGTATTCGGCGATCAAGTCACGCCCCACCTTCCGGCCGCTGCTGGCCGAACGGCTGGAGGGTCTGCCGCCGCCCGCCCACTACGACAAGCTGGATTTCTAGGCCAAGTCCCTAGAGTTCCGCCAGCATTGCTTCCACCCATTGCGGCACCAGTGTGCCGGCCGGGCCGTGCCGCGCCTCGCTGAACATCGGCGTGCCGGCCGATGGTTCGAGGTTCAGCTCCAGCGTCTCGGCGCCGGCCTCGCGCGCCCACTGCACGAAGCCTGCCGCCGGATAGACGGCGCCCGAGGTGCCGATGGAGACGAACAGATCACAGGCCGCAATCGCCGAGGTGATGCGCTCCATTTGGTAGGGCATCTCGCCGAACCACACGATATCGGGCCGCAGCGTGTCGGGGCGGGCGCAGGCCGGGCAGCTGTGTGGCTGGAGCAACGGCCTTTCCCACCGCCGTGCCGCACCGCAGGCGGTGCACAGCGCGCTGAGCAGTTCGCCATGCATGTGGAGCAGCCGGCGCGACCCGGCGCGGTCGTGCAGATCATCGACATTCTGGGTGACCAGCAGCAGCTCGCCCCGATCTCCCGTGGGCCAGGCCGCATCCAGCCGCGCCAGTGCATGGTGGGCAGCGTTGGGCTGCACCTGGCCCAGGAAGGCGCGACGATCATCATAGAAGCGTTGCACCAGGGCGGGATTGCGGCGGAAGGCCTGCGGCGTCGCCACGTCCTCCACCCGGTGGCCCTCCCACAGGCCATCGGCGGCGCGGAAGGTGGGCACGCCGCTTTCGGCCGAGATGCCGGCGCCGGTGAGGATTACGATGCGGCGGGCCATCAGGCCGGCGCCAGCAGCCGCGCCGGATCGGGCCACCAGATCCGGCAATAGGTCTGGCGGCTGCCATCGGGCGCAATCTCCTTCTCGGCAAGGCTCTCGGTGCCGCCCAATCGCCGGTAGAAACCGCGCGCAGCGGTGTTGGCGACATAGACGTGGAGATCCAGGCCCTGGCCCGGTGCCTCGGCCAATGCCAGTTCCGCCGCCGCCGCCAGCAAGCGCCGCCCCAGCCCCAGCCCCCGGCAATCGGGGCGCACGTGCAGATTGTCGACATGGCTGCCCCACTTTGGGTCGGCAGCCAGGAACAGGCAGACGAAACCGGCCAGGCCGGTGTCGCTCCCCACCGCATCCTCGGCCAGCAGCACGCGCATCATGGGATCGGGCGCCGCCATGCGGCTCTCCCAGACCGCCAGACGATCACCGGCCAGCTCCCTGTCCAGCCAGTCGGGCGACAGGATATGGCGATAGGCGCTGGCCCAACTGGCCGCGTGCAGGGCGGCAATGGCCGGCGCATCGGCGGCAAGGGCGGGGCGGAACTCCACGCCGCGACCATAGCCAGCGCCGCCTGCCGCCGGCAAGCAACATGCAGGGCGGACTGGCGCTTGCGCCGCTGTCACAGATTGCCCACATGAGAATCATGACGTCAAAACCGATCCGCGTTGGGGTGCTGGGTGCCGGTGGCCGCATGGGGCAGGCGATCATCGCCCAGATCGCCGACTGGCCGGGCCTGAAGCTGACCGCGGCCGTGGAACGCGCCGGCCACACCGCCTGCGGCCGCCCGGCCGGGCCGGGCCATCCCGAAACCCTCACCGTCTGCTCCAACGTCGGCGCCATTGCCCGGCATTGCGACGTGCTGATCGACTTTTCCGCGCCGTCTGCGCTGGCCGTCAGCCTGGACGCCGCGCAGGACGGCGGCTGCGCGCTGGTGGTGGGCACCACCGGTCTGGATGCGGAGCATCACGCGGCCATCGATGCCGCCGCCCGCAGCATCGCCGTGCTGCAGGCCGCCAACACCAGTCTGGGCGTCACCCTGCTCGCCCGGCTGGTGGAGCAGGCGGCGGCTGCGCTGGGGCCGGAGTGGGACATCGAGATTGCCGAGCTGCACCACCGGCTCAAGGTGGATGCCCCGTCCGGTACGGCGCTGGCGCTGGGCGAGGCGGCCGCCGCCGGGCGCGGCATCGATCTGGCCAGCCATGCCGATCGGGGGCGTGACGGCATCACCGGCGTCCGCGTGGCCGGCCACATCGGCTTTGCATCGCTGCGCGGCGGCAGTGCGGCGGGGGATCATATGGTGCTGCTGGCGGGCGAGGGCGAGCGCATCGAGCTGTGGCACCGCGCCGAAAACCGGGACATCTTCGCGCGCGGCGCGCTGAAGGCGGCGCAGTGGCTGGCCGGCAAGCCGGCCGGTCGTTACGCCATGGCCGACGTGCTGGGGCTCTGATTGCGATAACGGGCCAGCGCCTCGCGGATCAGGGCGCCCACCTCGCGCCGTTCCGGGGCCGACAGGAAGCCGCCCACCACCAGGCGCTTGCCTCGTGCCGCAAGATAGAGATGAGCATCGCCCAGCGGCGTCTCCTCGATCTGCACGCGGGTGTAGAAGGGCTCCAGCACCGCAACATCCGTTTCGCCCCATGGCGAGACGCGGGTGAAGGTGAGTTCATCGCCGGCCAGCACCAGCCGCTCGTGCCGCCCGCCAGAGCGATAATTGGCGCGCAAGGCCCAGACCAGCAAGGCGACGTCGGCGATGAAGAAGGGGATCACCGGCCACAGCCCCAGAAACAGGAAGCGCAGGCTGCCCAGCGCGAACAGGCCGGCCACCACCAGCACCAGCCGGCGGGCATGAACGCGGCTCAAGGACCGGTTGGGCGTGAGGGTAAGATCCAGCAGCACGGCCCCTTCCCTTACGCCGCAGGGCCTTTACCCGCCAAGCCATTTGCCGGCATTGCGGCGCCATGACCAAGCTCCACCGTCGCCTGATGACCGCCGCCGAGATCGACGGTTTCTTCCGTATCCTGGCCGCCCAGCGCCCGGAGCCGGAGACCGAGCTGGCCTATGGCAACGGCTATCAGCTGCTGGTCGCTGTGGTGCTGTCGGCCCAGGCGACAGACGTTGGCGTCAACCGCGCCACCAGGCGCCTGTTCGAACAGGTGACGACACCGCAGCAGATGCTCGATCTCGGCGAGGACGGGCTGAAGAGCCACATCCGCACCATCGGGCTCTTCAATGCCAAGGCGAAGAATGTCATCGCGCTGTCGCGCCGGCTGGTCGAGGAGTTCGGCGGGGAGGTGCCGCGCGAGCGGGCGGTGCTCGAAACCCTGCCCGGCGTCGGCCGCAAGACCGCCAACGTGGTGGTCAACGTGCTTTTCGGGGAAGAGACCTGCGCGGTCGATACGCACGTGTTCCGCCTTGCCAACCGCACCGGCCTGGCGCCGGGCAAGACGCCGCTTGCGGTGGAGAATGGCATCATGAAGCGGGTGAAGCCGCCATGGCGCCGCCATGCCCACCACTGGCTGATCCTGCACGGCCGCTATGTCTGCACGGCACGCTCACCCAAGTGCGGCGCCTGCGCAGTGGCATCGCTTTGCCAGTTCAAGGCCAAGGGGCCCGCAAGTTCAGCCGTGGTTCAGCCGGATAATGGCCCCATGGCGGCTGACTGAAGGAGACCGCCATGCGCCTCATGTCGTCCCTGCTGCTGTCGCTCGCCGCCGCGCTGCCGCTTTCGGCGCAGGAAGCGGCGCCTGCTGCTGCGCCTGCGGCCAAGCCAGAGGTGCGCACCTGCCTGCCGGTCGCCTCGATCAAGGGCAGCAATGTCGTCGACAGGAGCACCATCGATTTCACCCTGCGCGATGGCAGCGTGTGGCGCAGCCGCCTGCGTCAGCCCTGTCCGCAACTGGGCAGCGAACGCGCCTTTTCCTATCAGACCAGCATCCCGCAACTGTGCGCGCAGGACATCATCACGGTGATCGTGCCAATTTCAGGCCGCATGTCCGGCGCCAGCTGCGGCCTCGCCCCGTTCGAGAAGCTGCCGCCGAAGGTGAAGGCGCGGGGCTGAAACGGTCTGGCGCCGCGCCGCGGTCGCTGCTAACAGCCCAGCCAAGGCACCCGTAGCTCAGCTGGATAGAGCGCTGCCCTCCGAAGGCAGAGGTCACAGGTTCGAATCCTGTCGGGTGCGCCATAAAATCAAGGACTTGCAGGCGCGCCGCGCGCCCAGCGTATAAAAAACGAATAAAAGCCGGGTGCGAATCCGCCATTCTGCCGTCGCTTGCGATACCCTGCTACCGCCCTCGCGCGTGCGCGCGATGCCTGTACAAAATCTGGGTTAGCGATGTTCAGCTAGTGGCAGACGGGTGACAGCGCCAGCTTCGTCTGATGTTTGTTGCCGGCCAGGCTGTCACGCGCATAACGCTCGCGAAATTGCGGCCAGCTGGCGGCTGCCGCCCAATGCTTTGTCCCACTCAACGCAAGCGGCGCGCCTGCGGTTGCCCAGTGTTCACCTCAATTTCTGAGCCTATTTTATTGGCTTCAGTTTTAGCCCAGGCGTGCTTGGCAGTAGGCATTCACAAGCACGAGTTTCCTAAGTTCATGGCGGCGCGTACTCGGCGGGCCGCCGGGCTACAATTCTGCCTCCCTGCACAATCCGAGGCCCAAACAACGCCTTTTCCACCTGGCTGCGTCTGATCCGTCCATGCTCTGCGGCCACGTCTATCAGTGTCTGGTGGTGGGGACGCTCTGGTGCAGAGATGGTGAGGGCCTTCTTGTGGGGAAAAATCTGCGCCATAGCCTGAAACAAGGGGATCATGTCTGTGTCGTTAGACACGATCATGGCGGTGTCGAACTTATCACGGATTGCGTCGGCCATCACTCTGACGCCAATCGCCACGTCTGTCTGTTTTTCCTCGTGTTTTTGCCACTTTGCGCGATAGCGGCGCCCCCCGCGATAAGACAGCTCCCGACGAGCAAAATTGCCTTTTACAAATTCGACGCCCTTTGCCTCAAGGGCGGCAACATATGCTCTATGGCGATGGATGCTGCCTTCCTTCTCGGTGCCCTTAAGATGCTCGGCATAGGCGGAAAAGTAGCACACGCTTACCAGTACTTGGCTACGGGACTTGATCAGCAGCCTGCCGAGCTTCCTGAGATTCAACCACTTCAAGTGATTCGGCCCTAGCGCATCAAGGGCGTGGTATAGGTTGAAGCCATCGACATACAACGCGACGCGTTCTCTCGGCACCACGATCCTCCCCAAGATATTGACGGAATATGGCTCTCGTATATATACCTCTGCAAACGGAATATGCGCCTCAGGCACCGCCTGGGGCACCCCCGGGGCTCCGGCCCCGGGGGCTTTTTTTTGTTTAGCGCTAGCAGTCGGGTGATGTTGCGCATGGCGAGAAACTGTTCTTGCTTTGGCGCCAAACGATGATCCCGCGCAGACTGAGATTGGCAACGATCGACTAGCGAGAGATGCAGCTCATAGCGGTCGATCCTCTAAGTAGCCGCTTCACCGGCGCGCCAAGCCGCGCGCCATTGCTATTTCAATTTTTCTTTAACCGCCGCATGCTTAGCCTGTCAGCCTCGGCCTGCGCGAGGCCCTAGCAGCAACATATCAGCCCATTGCTGATGGTTGCCATGGACGGATTGTTATCATCCACTCACTTTACAGGGAAGTGCACCCAAGTATGTTGCAGTGAGGTCCGTCTGATTGTGGGTTGCTGAAAAGTTGGGGGATTCTATGGCTCAAAAGATGATGATTTTTGCGGCGCTTGTTCTCGCCGTTCCAGCTCAAGCAGCGCAGTTCGTCTTGAGGCCTATCCCCTCCGAGGGTCAAGAAGTTGCCATGGATGCCGGCGTGGCTGCGATCCAATCGAATCGAGCGCAATCGGCAATTAGAATTCGAGGCTCGGATGAGACCTTTTCCAAGCGTGCAACGCTGCAAATCGTTGCTATGAACGTTGATGAGAAGCCGTTTAATTTCGGGACCGAGAATATCTCTGCATCTCTCGCTTCGGGGGAAGCAATCCAAGTTCTGACAGTTGCTGATTTGCAGCGAGAACAAAGACGGCGAATGGCTTGGGCTGCCTTGGCAGCTGGTCTAGCAGCTGCGGGCAACAACATCCAGGCAGCTAATGCCGGTTATAGTAACAGTTATGGTAGCTTTAACACCAATACCTATGGCCAGATTGGTTCCACTCCATTCTACGGCAACAGCTTCACCAGCGGGTCGGTCACCACTTATAATCCAGGCCAAGCGTATGTCGCTCAGTCTCTGGCTAACCAGCAGAACGATCAAATGTTTGCGAACCTTGCCAATCAGAACGCTGCACGGTTGCAAGAGATCAAAGAGGTGATCGCTACGACCACAGTCGCCCCAGGCGGCGCTTATGGTGGGCTGCTCCATTTCGATATTCCCAGTAAAATTAGAAATCAGGCCAAGAAAGCTCCTGTTCGTATCCAGCTCAGCTTTCAGGCGGCCGGTGATACCCACCAAGTTCAGATGGAACTGGCGAAGGTCAAATAGCCGACTGCGAAGGAGCGGCGAGCAGTTAGCGATTGCCAAAGCCGTTGCAGTGCCGCCGGGTCGTCGCTTGGGCGCTATGTCGCGCGTAAGCAGTCGTAGTCCCACACATGGTAAATACATGTGGGCAGGTATCCCGCCCCAGCATGGCCCCAAAAATGGCCCGGCTGGGGCAGGTATCCCGCCCCTGTGGCACCCGTTCCTGTGGGGCTGGGATAGGATTCCCGCCCCATGCCGGACTGGATTCCTGCCCCGTCAAAAGCGCACAGCAGGCAGGTTGGGCCAGCGCATGAACGTCTTTGTGGCCGGGATCGGTGCTTGGCCGCGCCGTTCGATCGGCAGCCATTCCAGCCGCCATTCTGTCGCGCGCTGGGGGCCGCGAACCTTCATGCTGAATGCGCTGGCTTTGGTCTTGGCAATGAAGCCGTGCTCCTCAAGTTCGGCCAGCGCCCGCCTAGCCGCGGCACGATCCGTGATGCCAAGCAGCTGCACCGCCTGTCGCTCGCCCAGCCCTATCTCGCCATTGTTCCAGCCATTGTGGAGCCGGGCCATCTCGATCAGCAAAGCCCGCGCAATGGGCCGCAGGTTGCGAAAAGCGGGGCTGTCCAACATCCAATGGTAGAACCTCATATGTTGTGCGTCGCGATCGCTGCGGCCTGTGGGGTTGGGCTTGCCGCCGGATCGATAAGGCTTGTTCTTGGCCATCGCGGGCCTGCCTCTCTTGAATGGTGGGCGATCGGGGCGGCCAGGCGTTCGCACCAGCCGCCCCGCGCCGGTTACATGGTCTTGGGTTGCTGGGCCTCGGCCCCGCCATCGGCTCGCCAAGTCCCGGTTGCACCGGCCTTCCAGCTCCCGAAGCAGCCGACCGGCTGGGCGCCGTCGATCAGTATTGCCCAAGCGGGTGGCCCGATCGCGCCCTTGCAGGCGAACCGGACAAGCCCGCCCCGCAGCAGCGCGACATGAACCGCCCCACTGTTCCGGGGCCGCAGGCCGTGCGCCGCCATTGCTGCCATCAGGGCCGCCGCAGCCTCGGCCAGGGATCGCCGGGGCCTCATGGCAAATCCCCCTCGCTGGCGGCTTTCTGGCCCAAGTTTTCGGGGGGCGGCGCGCCGTGTTTGCCCAGCCGGGCCAGCAATGCCGCCCGTGCCTCTGGCGACAGTTCCTGCCCAGCTTTCTTGGGGCGCTTGCCCAGCCGGAAGGGATGCAAGGCGCATCGGCTGGCGGGGCAAAGCCGCACCTCGGAAGGCTGGCCCCCGCAGCAATCGATGCACTTGGCGCGGATCGCGGCCAGCGGTGATGCAGCTGCGCCCTTCATGGCGTCACCTCGCACCATGCCAGAGCC
Organism: Sandarakinorhabdus rubra; assembly: GCF_010994245.1. Classification (GTDB taxonomy): domain Bacteria; phylum Pseudomonadota; class Alphaproteobacteria; order Sphingomonadales; family Sphingomonadaceae; genus Sandarakinorhabdus; species Sandarakinorhabdus rubra. Next base: position 2,800 of record NZ_WMHO01000074.1, on the reverse strand, counting down.
GCGATTGTCTCGGCCAGCACCGGGCGCACCCGGTAACAGGTCGCAAGCCGTTGCGCGCGATGGGTGGAAAGCGTATCTGTCCCTTTGCGACCGCCAGGCAAGCAATCGCAAGGGGCGCCGGTTTCAGGGCCGGCGCCCTTTTCGCCTTTCATGGCGGGGACTCAGGCGGCGGCGCCAGTAAGCAGGGCGCGCAGGCTCTCCGCCGGAATGAGGGTGCGCCTCCCGACCTTCACGCGCTGCAGCTTTCCCAGCCGCATCAGCTCAAAGATCATTGCGCGGCTCAGCGTCGACCGCGCCTGCGCTTCCTCAATCGAATAGGCGTCGCGGCGATCGATTGGACTGGGTGCCGCAGAATTGCGGCTTTCGCTTGCGGTGGCGGGTGATTCAAAAGTATCGTTCGCCATACGGCGTCACTCCTTGGCAAATGGCTTGCAACGGCCTGTCAAACGGACTGCGCTCAGCGGCTGGGCGAGGTGTAGGAGCCTCCCCAGCCGCGCCCGTTTCAAGGGGCGGGCGCAGTGTGGCCCAAGTCAATTCGAACCGGGTGGAACGAATCCGGCGAGCGCCACGGCTCCAACATAATCCGGGCGAGTCGGCCGGCATAGTGGCCAAGTGCGGCTCTCCCCACCGACAGGCACAAAAAGTTGCAGAAACAAGGGGATAAACTGTGGACAACGGAGCCGATCCTCAAGGAAGACGTCATCGAATCCGTGGCTGATGCCCTGCACGAGATCAGCAATTACCATCCCGTGAAGACATTGCGGCCTTGGGTGCGTTAGGTTGGCGCGAACACCCACATCATAACCCATCGCCGCTGTGACCTTGGCGACGCCCCGCGTTACAACGCCAGTTCGGCCAGCGCTTTCTTGGCCGCTTCCTTGTCCAGATGTCCGTAGTGCTTCTCGATCATTTCGACGCTGGTGCCGCTGATCTGGGCGATGGTGAGAAGCGGCAGGCCATTGGTCACAAGATCGGTGATGACGCTGTGGCGCATGGTGTAGGCGGTCACGCCCTTGGGCAGCCCAGCCGCCTTGGCTGCCTCTGCGATCGGTAGCTTCCAGCTATTCCGGTTCCAGGCCTTGCCATTGGCCCGCATGAACAACGGGGCGCCGGGCAGTTTGTCCTTGGCCTGTTCTGTCATCAGGGCCGCTGCGACCGCCGGGATGACGATGGTGCGCGGCTTGCCTGTCTTGTCCTTGCCGATGGTCAATTCCAGCGAGTGCTTGTTGAAATCGGCCACCGTCAATGCGGCCAGCGCGCCCGGCCGCAAAGGCAGCAGGCACAGTCCTTTCAGGAACGGTGCCGCCTCGGCATCGATATGATCGAGTAGCTTGCGGCGTTCATCGCGGCTCAGCTTCATGATGCGCTGGCCATCGGCGTTCTTGGCGGGCTTCAAGGCCTCTTGCCATGCTGCCTCGGTGCCGGGCGCGCCAAGCGGCAGCACAGCCCGCAGCGCCGCCCGCAGCGCGGCCAGTTCCCGGTTGACGGTTGACGGCGCCCGGCTGCGGTGGCGGATTTCGCCCGTTTTGCGCCGGCTGACTTGGGCCGGGGTTTCGGCCAGCCGCTTGCGCCAGTCCTTTAGGTGCTGTCGTCGCAACTTGGCCAGCTTCACGCCCGCCACGGCATCACCATAAACGAAGCGCTTGAACCGTCCCTCGGCCTCGGCGCGGGTTTCGGCATAGGCGCGGCAGGCGTCTGCCACCGTCACGATCTTGGGACGCACCTCGCCACCGGACTCCACCAGCGCGGCGATCGCTTCTGCCTCCGTCTTGGCCGCCGCGAATTGTTCCTTGCCGGCCAGTGTGCCGAAATCGCCCAGCGCCTTGACCTTGTAGCGGCAGGTTTCAGCGTCATAGACGCGCGCCAGCCAATGGCCCTTGCCGCCAACCTTGGAAGGCCGATAACCGACGAAGCAGCCGGCCCGTAGCCGGTGCCAATATGGCGCCGGGCGCGCCTTCAGCTTGTCTCGCTGTTCCACCTTGGAAAGATCGATCGCCATGCCCGGCTCCGTGTCATATCGGCCCAGCGTATAAAAAACGTATCAAACGCCGGTGGATATTCTTGGGCCTCGGCAAACTCTGTGTCAACCAAAACAGGGGTTTGCGTGTCGCCTTCAATCCATGGAAATCCATTTTCCCTGCCCTAAGAAGGCAGAGGTCACAGGTTCGAATCCTGTCGGGTGCGCCAGTTTTCGATCACACCGCTGGTCCGCGGCCTTCACCAGCCAGCAATGCGCGGCCATTGTTCGGCGCCAGCCATATCGCCCGAAAGCACCTGATAGACATTGTGCTGCGCGGCCGTGGCGCAGGCGTGGTTGGGCAGGATGCGCACCCGGTCGCCCACGGCCAGCGCCGGCAGGGCGGCGCTGCTGCCGGGGCGGATGGCCAGGATGCCATGTTCCTGGTTGGCTTCGCGCACCACCAGATCGGGCCACGGCGTGCCGGCCTCGCTGCACACCAGGCCATAATGCTGGTCCACCGCCTGGCCGGCGGTGCCCCTGTCGCGGGACAGCGCCATCCAGCCGGCATCGACGATGATGATCCCCTTTTCGGCGCGCACCCCGATCACGGTCGCCAGCACCGACAGGGCGATGTCCTCCAGCCGGCACACGCCGATGCCGTGCATCACCAGATCGAACAGCATGAACACCCCGGCCCGCACCTCGGTGACGCCGTCCAGTCGGCGGGCGTGATGAGCCGTGGGGGTGGAGCCGACGCTCACAGTGGGGCAGGCGTGGCCGTGCTGGCGCAGCCGCTGCGCCGCAAACACCGCCGCTGCCCGCTCCGCCTCGGCGGACGCG
>NZ_WMHO01000073.1 GCF_010994245.1 Sandarakinorhabdus rubra | reverse complement strand
ACCAGCTGGCGCGCGCGCGCGCCGCCGGTCGGCGCAGCGCCTCGGCCGCGCGCACGCCGGTGCGCCCCGTGGTCGAAGCCATCGCGCGCACGGTCGGCCGCATCCACGGCGGCCGGGTGGTGATCGATGTTGATGGCGACGGCGAGGTCGCCTTCCGCGGCGAGCGCCAGGACCTTGAAGAGATGGTCGGCAACCTCATCGACAATGCCGCCGTGCACGGTGGCGGCCGGGTGTTCGTCACCATCAGCCGGCGCGATGCGATGCTCGACATCATGGTGGAGGATGACGGCCCCGGTATCCCGGCCGCCAAGCGCAGCCGGCTGTTCGCGCGCGGCGAGCGGCTGGACACCGACAAGCCGGGCACTGGCCTCGGCCTCGCCATCGTCAAGGACGTGGCCGAGCTTTATGGAGGCGATGTCAGCCTGGCGGATTCGGAGGATCTGGGCGGGCTGGCGGTGACGCTGCACCTGCCGGCCGCCGCATAGTCCACTCCGTTCAGCCCTGCTGGGCCTGGTGGTGGCGGATCACCTCGTCGATGATGAAGCGCAGGAATTTCTCGGAGAATTCAGGGTCCAGATTGGCGCTGCTTGCCAGTTGGCGCAGGCGGGCGATCTGTTCGGCCTCGCGGCCGGGATCGGCGGGCGGCAGGCCGTGGGTGGCCTTGTGGCGGCCCACCGCCTGGGTGATCTTGAAGCGTTCGGCCAGCATGAACACCAGTGCAGCATCAATATTGTCAATGCTTTCGCGATAGGCCTTCAGAACCGCGTCCGACACGTGCCGCTCCCCTCACAGCCCGCGCGCACCGGCGTTGGGCCATCGCCACCTTCTTTGCGGCACAGCGGCGCGGTGAGCAAGGCCGCGCTTGCGCAAGTCCACGGCTGCGGTATGGGAAGGTCCGTGAGCGCCACCGTCCACACCCTTCGCCCCGGCCGCGAGCCGTCGATGCAGTCGTTGATGAATTTGACGGCGCCGGGCCTCAATGCCGTCAACCATGTCATCCTTGATCGCATGCAGTCGCCGGTGGCGCTGATCCCGGAACTGGCCGGTCACCTGATCGCCGGCGGCGGCAAGCGGTTGCGGCCGATGCTCACCCTGGGCTGCGCCAGCCTGCTGGGCTATGCCGGCACGCGCCACCACAAGCTGGCGGCCGCGGTGGAGTTCATCCACACCGCCACGCTGCTCCACGACGATGTCGTCGACGCCTCGGGCCTCAGGCGCGGCAAGGCCACGGCCAATGCGCTTTATGGCAATCCGGCGAGCGTGCTGGTGGGAGACTTCCTGTTTTCCCGCGCCTTCGAACTGATGGTCGAGGATGGCAGCTTGCGGGTGCTCAAGATCCTGTCGCGCGCCTCGGCGGTGATCGCCGAAGGGGAGGTGGCGCAGCTCACCGCCCAGCGCGATGTATCGACCACTGAAGATCGCTATCTGGAGATCATCAGCGCCAAGACCGCCGCGCTGTTCGCCGCTGCCTGCCAGATCGCCGGCGTGGTGGCCGAATGTGACGAGAAGCTGGTGGAGGCGCTGGCCAGCTATGGCCGCGATCTCGGTATCGCCTTCCAGCTGGTCGATGATGCCATCGATTATGTGTCCGATGCCGCCACCATGGGCAAGAATGCCGGCGACGATTTCCGCGACGGCAAGATCACCCTGCCGGTGATCCTGGCCTATGCGCGTGGCTCAGAGGACGATCGCGTCTTCTGGCAGCAGGCGATGAGCGGCCGGGCCAATGGCGAGGCTGAACTGGCGCGCGCCGGCCAGCTGCTGCAATCCACCAAGGCGGTGGCGGACACCATGGCCCGGGCCCGCCATTATGGCCAGCGCGCCATCGATGTGCTGGCCGGCTTCCCGGCCGGGCCGGCGCGTGCGGCGCTCACCGAAACGGTCGAGTTCGCCATTGCGCGGGCCTATTGACCTCAGGTCGGTTCGGCTTCGCCTTCCATCAATTCCAGTGTCCGCCCGGTGATTCCCAACGCGGCAAACTGCGCCCGCCATGCCGCCAGGTGCGGCGTTTCAAAATGCGCCGCCAGTGCCGCCCGGTCGCGCCAACGCTCGACGACATGGATCAGGCCAGGCTCAAACAGGTCCTGCGCATAGGCATAGGCGATGCACCCCGGTTCGGCTCTGCTCGCCGTCACCATCGCCGCCATCGCGGGCAGAGCGTCGACCAGGCCAGCGGCAGGCAGCCTGAAGGTTCCCGTCACCACGATCATGCCGCTGTATCTCCTTCGCCGATCCCCTCTTGCCGGTCGCGGCGTGTCGCGGCAAGAAAGGTCCATGCACGCCCGGCTCTATCAGCGCCCCAAGCACGCCCTGCAATCGGGCCGCGCCCACACCGGTGAATGGCTGCTGGAGTTCGAGCGCGACGACCGGCTGCGCGCCGATCCGTTGACCGGCTGGGCCGGCAGCGGCTTCACAGCCGGGCAGGTGCAACTGCGCTTTTCCTCGCGGGCGGCCGCGCTCGCTTATGCCGCCGCCAATGGCCTCGAGGTCGAGATTGTGCCGCTGGGCCCGCGCACCCTGAAGCTGCAGGCCTACGCCGACAATTTCCGCTGAGCGCGCGCCGGGTTCCCCACTGGATTTTCCGGCCCAACACGTTCATGGGCCAGCCAACGCGCCCATAGCTCAGCTGGATAGAGCACGTGCCTTCTAAGCTCGGGGTCGCAGGTTCGAGTCCTGCTGGGCGCGCCACTCACGCCGCTGGCGCGCGGTCTCGTTCCGTCCAGAAAGATGGCCGTCAAAGCAGGCCCGCAATTCCCGGAGACCGGAAACTGCGGGCCTGCATGTCACCTCAGTGCATTCAACGTGGCTGCTGTTGCTGCGCGCGGCGGCTGTCGTGCCCGCCATTGCGGTACAGGATGTCGCGAGCCATTGCGGCATCAACGCCAGCGCCGCTTACGTCAACGGATACCAGAATGCCGCCTTCGCCCATGCGGGTCTCGTAATAGCGCTGGTCATCCTCGTCGATGCCGCGATCCGACATCACGCTGGCGAGAGAACCGGCGACGGCGCCAACGGCAGCACCTACGACCGCTGCGGTCGGTATCGCGGCGGCCGCGATGGCGCCTGCCGCCACCAGGGGGCCGACCCCCGGGATGGCCAGAGCCGCAACGCCCAGCGCGGTACCGACGCCGGCGCCAAGGGCCGCCTTGCCCAGGAAGTCCCCGCTCGTGTCATTGCCGGCGCCATCGGCGGTGCTGGTGTCGCCTTCCGTCCGACCCATTACCGAGATCGCCGAATCCTTGATTCCGGCCTCACGCAGTTCCGACAGGGATTGATCAACATCCTCATGCGTGTCGAACACGGCTGATACGTAGTTTCCGTTCATCACAGTCTCCTTCTTGGGTTGAGCTGTAGGAACGCGTCAGCCGTCGGGCTGTTCCGATATAACGGAAATAAACTTCTCAAAGCCGCAACGCAAATTCTGACTGTCTCGACGCCATTTATCCAGCACTGGAACTTTCATAACTCTCGGGCGTTCAACTGAAGGACGCAGGATTATTGGAGAATTGACATGAAGAACTATCTTCTTGTGGCTACCGTCACGTCGTTTTCTCTCGGCAGCCTTGCGCTTGCCGGCTGTGGTGAGAGCGCGCGTGATCCTGCCAGCAAGGGCAGGGCGGCGGATGGAAGCTCGGTCGGAAACGGGGGTGATCCGGTCCCGCCGCTGCCGCCCCCCATGCGCAGCACCGACAACCGCGGTGTTGACCGCAGCGCGGCATCGGCGCCGGGGGACTATGTTGCAGCCGCAGCGTCGGGCGACCAGTTCGAGATCCAGTCAAGCCGACTGGTCCTCGAACGCTCGCGCAGCGACCTCGTCAAGGGCTTTGCCCGGACGATGGTGGAGGATCACCGAACGGCCACGGAACGGTTGAAGGCAGTCGCGCAGCAGGTCTCGCTCGAGGCGCCGCGAGCGACCATGCTGCCCAAACACCTGAAGCAGCTGGAAGAGCTGCGCAGCGCCGGGGGCAACCTTGACCAGCTTTATCTCACCCAGCAGCGCGCCGCGCACGCCGAGGCCATCGACCTGCACCGGGGGATGAGCAGCGCCGCCGGCATGCCCAAACCGCTGGGCCTGTTCGCGCGGGACATGCTCTCACGGGTCGAGGGCCATGCCAGGATGCTGGACGGTATCACCCTCTCCCCGGCAGCGATCTGATCATGGCGGCGCGGCAATGGCGCGTCGGAATGATCGCCAGGCGGATCATCACGTCCAAGCCGGTGAGTGACGCCTATGGGCGCGACACCGAAGCGGCGTTCATGGCCGGCGCAGCGCTGGTGATGGCATCGGTGCTGGCTGGCCTGTGGCTCGTGGGCGGGCTGGGCGCGGAGATTGGCGGGGACACTGGCCGGCGCCCGCCAACGGAATCTACCGTGGCTGGCGAACGGCCTGCGTGATGAGCCGTCAAGGCCCATGCGTGAATGCCGGCGCTGCCCGCCGGCGCCCTGCTTGTCTACCGTGATTGTCATGCCCCGGTCCGGTCCTCGGCAAGGTCTGCCACCGCCGGGGCGATGGATTGCCGCTCGGGCGATCAAGGAGACGAGTATGACGACCAATCAGAATCGCGGCTCAGCCGCAGACATGGACAGCAAGGACAAGGGCAGCTCCGGCAAGACCGAGAGCCGCAGCACCGCCAGCAGCGGCGCAGACGACAAGACCTCGGCAAAGTCGGGCAGCAAGTCGGCGAAGTCCGGCAGCAAGTCCGGCGGCAAAGGCATGACTGCCAGGAAGTCGTGATCCTTCTGGCCGGGCCAGGCGGCCCGGCCAGTTGCCGGCCGGCAGCCGTGCGCTGGACCGGCCAACATGGGCGCCGGCCATGACCTGGGTACAGATCGTGGCAGCGGTTGGCGCCGCGGCATCGATGCTCAGCTTTGCCCCGCAGGCCTGGGCCATCATCCGCAAGGGGTCCACCCAAGGCCTGTCGCGCCCGATGTATGCGCTGACCGTCCTTGCCTTCGCCTGCTGGCTCACCTTCGGCATCGCGCAGCGGCAATGGGCGTTGATCGTGCCGAACGCCATCTGCCTCATCCTGGCCGTCTTCATTCTGGCCATGATCCTGCTGCCGGCGCGCCGGACTGCGCAGGTCTCGCACGCGCTCGACCCGACCGCACCACCCTGATCCCCCCTAGTTCGCCATGGCCTGTTCCAGCGCACGCACGGCGACCAGGCTGGGCGCATCGGTGTCGCGGTGTGCGTCCGCCCGCATCCCGAACAGGCCGGTGGGGCAGATGCGGTTGTTCTCCCAGCCCGGATAATGGGTTACCGGATAGAGGCAGGCCCCGAGCAGCGGCACGCCGAGGCCGATCGCCACCTGGCATTCCTGGCCGACATAGTGCAGCCACCCGGCCCGGGCCGGGCCTTCGGCGCCGGTCTCGGCCAGCAGCATGGGGTGCTTCGGATAGCGTGCCGCAGCCAGCGCCAGCAGGTCCGAAAGCGCCTTGAACCCCGGTGCGCCAAAGGCCGCCGTGCTGCCGCCGATCCACCATTGATTGTGCGGATAATGGTTCCAGCCAATGACATCGGCCAATGCAGGGTCACCGCCCAGATCGGGCCGCGCCCGTCCCAATACCCAGTCCAGGGCCTCGAACTGGGCTGCAATGGCATCATCGGCAGCGGCCTGCAGACTGGCATCGGAACAGGCGACATGGATCAGCGGTTCGGCCCACAGCAGCCGGGCAGCGGGATCGACGGCCCGAATGGCGCCAGCGGCGGCGATGGCGCTGCGGACCAGCTGTTCCTTGAGGCGATAGCCTTGGCCGTGCGCATTGGGATACATCCAGCCCATCTCGCCGCCGGCAAAGGCCATGTAGCCGATTTCGTTGAGCGGGCAGAACTGGCCGGGCCTGCCGGTGCGCTGCCGATGGACGTCGGCAGCGGCGGCGGCGAATTCGGCGACCCGGCGCGGAAAATCGGCGGACCAGATATCGTGGATGTCGGGGATGCCGAAATGCACCAGATCCCACCAGACGCTGGTCCCGGCCGCTTCGGCTCCGTCCAGCTGCCGCGACCAGCTATCCCAGTCATGGCGCCCGGGGGCGGTTTCGATTTGATGCCAGCGCAAGCCGTCGCGCGCCCACAGCAGACCGGAATCACTGAGCCGCGCATAATCCTGCGCCGCGATCACATCGTGCCCGGTCGCCGCGATGACATCCAGCCGCTTGCCATCAGCGCGGCGGTGGCTGGAACATTCGAAGCCGCCGCCCATGAAACTCGGGAAGCCGGCGGGCCTCTGGTTCACGCGGCGATCCGCGGCGTTCGCGGCAGCGCGGCATCGAGCCGCTGAAAGCTGGCCAGGGCCTGCCCCACCACCTGGTCCATGTTGTAATAGCGATAGGTGGCAAGTCGCCCGACAAACCAGGTGTCGGCCTCAGCCTTGGCCAGCGCCTCATAGCGTTTGAACAGGGCCTCGTTCTCGGGCCGCGGAATGGGATAATAGGGATCCCCTTCCGCGCTAGGATACTCATAGGTGAGGGTGGTTAGGGGGTGCACTTGCCCGGTGATGTGCTTCACCTCGGTGATGCGGGTATAGTCCTGATCCTGCGGATAATTCACCGTCCCCACCGCCTGGAACTGCGGCTGGCCGAGCGTGACATGCCGGAACTGCAGCGAGCGATAGGGCAGAACGCCATGGACATGGTTGAAATAGGCGTCGATCGGACCGGTGTAGATCATCCGCGCCGGCCGCTGATCGGCCGGAAGGGCCAGTCCGTCGGTTTCCAGCTGCACGCTGATCAGCGGATGATAGAGCATGCGCGCGAACATGGCACTGTAGCCTGCGGACGGCATCGCCTGGAAACTGTCGGTGAAATAGCGGTCGTCGTCATTGGTCCGGGTCGGAATGCGCGCAGTGACCGAACGGTTGAGCTCCGACGGGTCCAGCCCCCATTGCTTGCGCGTGTAGCCGCGGAAGAATTTCTCATAGAGTTCGCGGCCGATGGCAGCGACAACAACGTCTTCGGATGTCTCGACAGTGTCCACCGGTTCGGCGCGGGCGGCCAGAAAGGCGGCGGCGCCAGCCTCGTCGAGGTCAAGGCCATAGAGCATGTTGATCGTGGTGCGATTGATGGGAATGGGCACCAGCAGCCCGTCCACCGCCGCCAGCACGCGATGTTCATAGGGCCGCCACCCGGTGAACTGCGAGAGATAGCGCACGATGGCATCGCTGTTGGTGTGGAAGATGTGCGGTCCATAGCAATGGTAAAGAAGCCCGTCCGCGTTCAACCGGTCGTGGGCGTTGCCGCCGATATGGTTGCGCTTGTCGACCACCAGCACCCGGTCGCCGCGCACGCTGGCCAGCCGTTCGGCCATGACGGCGCCGGCGAAGCCCGCGCCCACGACGATCCAGTCATGCATCGGCATATTCCACGTCGCTGGCCACCGCTTCGACAATGCGGCCCTGCATCGATGCCCAGGTGCTGTCCCAGGAGGATGTGGCGAGCTGCGCGCTCACCGCCCGCCGCCATTCCGGAAGCGCCGCATCGGCGATCGCGGCATCGATGCCGCGGGAAAAGTCGGCTGGCGTGGCACCGATGCGCACCAGACCCAGCGTCGCATAGGGATTGATGACATCGCGCACCGGCGTCGAGACGACCGGCAAGCCGGCCGCCAGAAATTCGGGCGTCTTGGTGGGGCTGATGAAGCGGGTGGCATCGTTGAGCGCAAATGGCATGATCCCGCAATCCCAGTGATGCAGATGGCGCGGAAGCTCGGCATAGTCACGGCTGCCCAGCCAATGGATGTTCGCGCGCTCCGGGCAGGTGGCGGGATCGATCTTCACCACCGGGCCGACCATGATGAAGGCCAGATCCGGCCGCATCGCCGACACCGCGTCGAGCAGCGCCATGTCCATGCGTTCGTCGATCACGCCGAAGAAGCCCACCCGTGGCCGGCCGATCATCGCCAGTTCCGGTGGTTCGGGCAGCGGTTTGGCGCGGTCGCGGCGGAAATGTTCGACATCGATGCTGGATGGCACCGGATGGATGTTGTGATGGCGATGCCGCTTGGCCTCATAAAGGCTGAAGCCCCCGGTGAAGACTAGGTCGGCGCGGGCCATAAGCTCGGTCTCAAGCTGGCCGATGCTGCTGTCGGCCAGGTGGAACAGGGCAAGTTCGTCCATGTTGTCGTACACCGTGACTGTCGCCGGCATGTTGCGCGCAAATTCGAGCGCCATCGGCGTGTAGAACCAGGCGATGTCGACCACGTCGCCCTTCAGCAGGCGCGTCATCAGCCCTTCGAGCAGGCAACTGCGCACCGCAGGCGCCAATCCGCAGGGCAGGACCGGCGTGGCGATGGTGACGCCGCGGTCTTCCGTGAGACACCACACTGGCGCGTCTGCTGTCTGTTCGATCGGTTCTTCCACATAGATGACGCGATGGGTGCGGGCGGCCCGGGTCAGCAAGTGCTGTGGCCGCTGGAAGACGAAATTCCATCGCAGATGCGAAAAGCAGACCAGCAGGGGGGGCGCGGCACTGCCCGACTTGGCCGAACCGGTTGAAACGGAAACAGTCGCCATGTCATGGCCCCTTGCTCTTAGCGCCGGCGCAGGGGCGCGGCCGCTGTAGTGGTCGCCAGAGGCAGGACCGGCCCGGCAACCCATTGCCATCGATTTCAACCGCACCAGCGCGCATCTCGCTGGTCATGATCGCCGATCCCGGTGGCGCCAAGCATTGATGGCGGGACCGGAACCGGCGATCGCGTCCCAGCCCTGGGGGAGGGCTGAAACAGAGGCCGGATCAGGCGGCCACGGTTACCGCACCGGTGCGCCGGCGGGCTATCGTTCCCACCGCACCGAAGCCCAGCAGCAGCATCGCCCAGGTCTCGGGTTCAGGCACGGCATTGCCCTCGATGAAGGCTGACCCGGCAAACGAGCCGGCGGTGTTGGCATCAAAGGCCGAACCGAAGCCGTTGGCGGCAATGGTGAACGGCGGCGTGATGCCGGTGAAGGCCAGCGAGAAGTTGCGGAAATCGAAGTCGGGCAGGGTGAACAGGCTCGACGTATAGCCGATCATGTTGAACGGATCGGTGGAGATCAGGCTGCCCGAGCCGCCATTGGCGTCGAAGTTGAACGTCGCATTGGTGAAGGCCACGGTGAGCTGGCTGATCCCGCTGGTGAAGGACATCTGGCCATCCCAGCCGGTCTGTTCGAACTGCGGCCCGGTGTTGACCACAGGCGCGCTGGAACTGGCGGTGATCGACAACACGGAGTTGTAGACACCCGGCGGGGCATATTCGGTCGCCACCAGGAAGGCCGGTGCCTGATCGATGGTCAACGTGTTGCCGATGGCAGACAGGCCATATTGCGCAACCTTGGTGCTGGATTGCTGGGTGAACTGCGCGAAGGTCACCGAATCGATGTCGATGGCCAGCGCCGGCACGGCGATCAGCAGGGACGCCAAAGCGGCACCCGCGACATGTGTCATGGTCTTCATGGGATAGCCCCTTGGTTGCGGTGCCCGCCGGACATGGCGACACCCGGTGCAACAGTGGGCGCGCGTCCGCTGCTCTGTCAGAGCCGGAATCTACTGCCCGCACCTTGGCGTGGCCTTGCGGAATCTGCCCACCCACCGACCGGGCGGTCGCCGTGGAACCGATCACGTCCCCGTGCGTTGCGCCTGTTTGGAACCATCAACAGGAGTCCATGCGCCATGACCACCAGACATTATGCCGTGCTGATCGCCCTCGCTTCGGCCATCACGCTGACCGCGTGCGAGAAATCAACCAAGGATGCACAGGCCGACGCCGTGCGCGATACCAGCGATGCAGCCGGCGCCGACATCGACCGCCGGGCCGATGCGGTGTTGGATCGGGGCGAGGCCATGGGCAACGCTGCCGAGAAGCAGGCCGAAGCGGGCGCGGACGCCATGCGGGAAACGGCCGACGATGTGCGCGACCGCGGCGAGCGCCAGGCCGATGCCGTAGAGGCCGGCACCTCCGGCGCCACCACCCGTACCGACCGGATTACCACCACCACCCAGCCCGATCCGCAGTAACCGGCCCCCGGGGAGCGAGGGGGCATCGGGCTTGGACGGTTCCGGTGCCCCCTTTGTCTGACGGCGCTGCGACCGTGGCCGGCCACGCTCAACGCTGGGAAGGCAGGTCCGCTTCGGCCGGGGCCGCCAACCGGTGCGCCATCGCCATGATCTGATCGAGGGCCGGCATGGTACTGGCCGGCACATCGGCGCGCGGCACTGCCAGCTGTCCGCTGTCCAGCAGGGCGCGCACGGCCGCGCGGCCGCGGGCCACGCGGCTCTTCACCGTGCCCACCGCACAGTCGCTGATCGCTGCCGCCTCCTCGCAGCTCAGCCCACTGGCGCCGACCAGGATCAGCGCCTCGCGCTGTTCGACCGGCAGTTGCATCAGGGCGCGCTGCAGATCGGCCAGCGCCACGTGATGGTCTTGACCCGGTCGCACGGCCAGCAGACGCTCGGCGGCTGCCTCGTCCCAGGCCCCCGTGAAGCGGCTGCGACGCGCCATCGAGAAATGGATGTTGCGCAGGATGACATGGGTCCAGGCGCGCATGCTGGTGCCGGCCACGAACCGGTCACGCGCCGTCCACGCCTTCAGCATGGTTTCCTGCACCAGGTCGTCGGCCAGATCGGCGCTGCCTGACAGCGACCGGCCATAGGCGCGCAAGTGGGGGATGGCAGCCGCCAGCTCGGCCTTGAAGCGTGCATCCTGTTCCCTGTCGTCCTGAGGCTCATCACACCGGGGAAGCGGCGCCGAACCAAAGCTGGGCAGCAGCGTGGCGGCTACCAGCACAACTCCTAGAGGGCGAGCGCCCGTCGGTGCACGGGAGGGCCGATCCGGTCGTTCATCAGCAAGCCAGGGATTCGGGAGCATGATGGCAGAGACCTTTCGTGCGGCAACGCACAGGCGGCGCAAACGGGCGCGGCTTGGGCAGAGGCCATCTCAAAGATCAGTGCCATTCAGCTTGGCCGGCGGCCATTGACGGCAATTACGCATGCCGTGTCGCCAGCTTCGGTAGGATTACCGTTGTCTTGCCCTGGCATCGGTTGGCCGCAGTTCACCGGGCCTGCAAACAAGCTGCATCCCCCACCGCCCTATTGTGAAGGCTGGTGGAGGATGCAGCTTTGGCATGTCATTCCGATTGGTCGGCTTCGCCAGGCGATGTCATTGGCCCGGCTGGATGATGATTTCAACGCGGCGGTTCTGGGGCTCCCGCTGGCCATCGGCGGTGTCGACCCGCATTTCGTCCTCGCCCTGCGAGCGGATGCTGATGCGCGACCGCTCGATGCCCATCGCCTCCAGCGCCGTCTGCACGGCTTCGGCCCGTTGCAGGCCCAGGGCCTGGTTGTAGGGCTGGCTGCCGGCCCGATCGGTATGCCCGGTCACCGACAGGGTGGCGCTGCCGGTGCGGCGGGCGGCTCCGGCGGCTTCGGCCACGATCTGCCGCGCGTCCGGGGTCAGGACATTCTGATCGAAGTCGAAGAACACCAGCATCGGGCCGGGGGGTGGTTCCGGAGCCGCTGCCGGGGCCGGCTGCGGCATAGGCGGCGGCGGTGCCGGCATTTCCTGCGGCGGCGGCGGTGGTGGGGCGGGC
>NZ_WMHO01000072.1 GCF_010994245.1 Sandarakinorhabdus rubra | reverse complement strand
CACCCGGCGCCGTACGGCCGGCGCGGCCGGCGCGCTGGGTCACCGCAGCCTGGCTGGCCCGCACCGTCACCAGCCGGGTGAGGCCCACCGCACGATCAATCTCCGGCCGGCGCGCCAGCCCGCTGTCCACTACCACGCGCACGCCATCGATGGTGATGCTGGTTTCGGCAATGGACGTGGCGAGCACGATCTTGCGGCGGCCCGGTGGCGGCGGGGCAATAGCGGCACGCTGGTCTGCCCCATCGCGGGCGCCATGGAGGCGGAACAGGTCGACATCGGCCGGCAGCCGCCCGTCAAGCCGCTCCGCCGTGCGCTCGATCTCGGCGACCCCGGGCAGGAAGGCCAGCAGCGATCCCTGCTCTTCGGCCAGCGCCGCCCTGATGGCGCTGGCCATCGCCTCCTCCAAACGCGCGGTGGGGTCGCGGCCAATGTGGCGCAGCGTCACCGGGAACATGCGCCCTTCCGATTCCACGGTCCTGAGGCCCGGAATGATGCTGGCAAAGCCGGCGCCGTCCAGTGTCGCCGACATCAGCAGCAGGCGCAGGTCCGGCCGGAGCGCCGCGCGCGCCTCGAGCGCCAGGGCGAGGGCGAAATCGCCTTCCAGACTGCGCTCATGCACCTCGTCGAACAGCACGCCGGCTATGCCTGGCAGCTCCGGATCGGCGACCAGTTGGCGGGTAAAGATGCCTTCGGTCACCACCTCGACGCGGGTGGCCGGGCTGGTGCGGCTGTCGAGCCGGGTGCGATAGCCGATCGTGCGCCCGACCGTTTCGCCAAGCTGTTCGGCCATGCGCTCGGCGGCCGCCCGTGCCGCCAGCCGCCGCGGCGACAGGAGGATCAGCTTGCGCCCTTCCACCCAGGCCTCGTCGAGCAGGGCCGGCGGCACGGCCGTTGTCTTGCCCGCACCGGGCGGAGCAATCAGCGCCAGCGGGTGGTTGTCGGCCAGTGCCGCTTTCAGCTGCGGCAGCACGGCAGCGACGGGCAACATCACTGAAATGGCTGCACAATCACTAGAATTGCCACCGCGAGCGTGACCAGCGATGGGATCTCGTTCATCAGCCGCAGCCGCTTTTCGGTGACCGGCCGTTCACCGGCGGCAAAACGCTTGGCCATCACGACGCTCCAGTGATGGAACCACGTCAGCAGGCAGACAAACAGGAACTTCAATAGCAGCCACAACGGCCAACCAACATGGAATGCCAAGGATACCCCGGCGACCCAGCTCACCACCATTGCGGGCGACAGGATGATGCGCCGAAGCCGGCGGCAACGCTCGTCCCACAGGGCGGACTCGGGCGCCCCTGCCGGCACCGGGTGCCAGTAGACGAGGAAGCGCGGGATCATGAACAGCCCAGCCATCCAGAAGATGACGAAGGCAACATGCAGCGCCTTGACCCACGGATAGGCCTCGCCCAGCCAGCCGACGCCCGACTCCAGCATGGCTTAGAGCGGCTGCCTGAGCAGATCAAACAGCTGCTCGACATGGGCAATCGGCGTGTCCTGCTGGATGCCATGGCCCAGGTTGAAGACGTGCGGCCGATCCGCAAGCGTGATGCGAATGCGCCTGACCGCATCGGCCAGCGCGTCACCGCCGGCAATCAGCACCAGCGGATCGAGATTGCCCTGCACCGGCATTCCTTCCGGTAGGGTGGCGGCTGCCCAGGCCGGATCGATGGTTTCATCAAGACCGACCGCGTCAACGCCGGTTTCGCGGGCATAGGCGGCGAGCTTGGCACCGGCGCCCTTGGGAAAACCGATGACCGGCACATCGGGGTGGCGCACCATCAGCTTGCCAGTGATGGCCGCGTTGGGCGCGATCACCCAGCGTTCAAACTGCGCCGGCGAAAGCGTCCCGGCCCAGCTGTCGAACAGCTGGATCGCCTGCGCACCCGCTTCAATCTGGCCCGACAGATAATCAACTGTCACGTCGACGATGCGATCGATCAGGGCCTGGAATGCGCCGGGGTCGCGATAGGCCAGCCGGCGTGTCTCGGCCTGGTCCTTGCTGCCGTGGCCGGCCACCATGTAGGTGGCGATCGTCCAGGGGCTGCCGGCAAAGCCCAGCATGGTGACCTTGGGATCGATGGCGGCGCGCACCTTGGCCACCGTCTCATAGATCTTGGCGAAATGCGCCGGGTTGGGCGTGAGACCGGAAAAATCCGCGTCGTGCAGCGCCGGGCTCAGTTGCGGGCCTTCGCCGGGGCCGAACGTCAGGCCCAAGCCCATGGCATGCGGGACGATCAATATGTCGGAAAACAGGATGGCGCCATCCATGCCGAAGCGCCGCAGCGGCTGGATGGTGATCTCGGCCGCCGCATCACTGTCATAGACCAGCTCCAGGAACCCGCCCTTCTCGGCCCGCAGCGCGCGGTACTCGGGCAGATAGCGCCCGGCCTGCCGCATCAGCCACACTGGCGGCGGGTCGCGACGCTCGCCCTTCAGCACGGCAAGCAGCGGCGGATCGGAAGCGGAAACGGTCAGGTGATGCGTGGCCATGGCTCCCTTTCGACGGCCCGCCGGAGCCGGTCAAGGCCCTTGCGCGCCCCGCCCGGCCAAGCCTGACCTTCACTTTCAGTCATTCAATTGAATCGAAGATTGCAGGTGGTGGTAGAGGGATGAATCCCGTGGATAAAATGCTGTCTGCTGCTTCATCCACAAGCTGCCATCGCGCCAGCCCGCGGTGATCAGGCGAGTCGATGGCCTTGTCCCCATGTTCCACAGGGCAGCCTGTGCATATGTCCCGAGGTGCGGGAAAACCGCTGTGGCTTGGGACGGGTCGGGGGAAATGCCGCTTGCCCCCACCTCGCCACCCGCATTAACGCTGGTCACCCATGGTTATCCACATGCTCATGCCCGCAAATTGTTGCAGCGCTTTGGCTGCTGTTGCCTGCCATGACTGCGGCTGAACCGCTGCATCTCCACCTGATCAGCGATTCCACCGGGGAAACGCTGGAATCGGTGGCCAAGGCCAGCCTGGCCCGATTCGAAGGAGCCGAGGCGATCAAGCATTTCTGGCCGATGGTCAGGAGCGAAGGCCATCTCGACCGCATTGTCGAGGAAATCGCGCGCAAGCCCGGCCTGGTCATCTACACGCTGGTCGATGGCGCCGTGCGTGACCGGCTGGAAAGCCGCTGTGCGACGCTGGGCCTGCCGATGGTGTCGCCGCTCGATCCCACCATCTCGGCGCTGTCGGAGCTGCTGGGCCAGGCGGCCACCCGCCGGCCGGGGCGTCAGCATGTGATGGACCAGGCCTATTTCCGCCGGGTCGATGCCATCAACTACACGATGGTGCATGATGACGGCGCGCAGGCATCGGCCGATGAGCTGGAACAGGCCGACATCATCCTGCTGGGTGTCTCGCGCACCTCGAAAACCCCCACCTCTATCTATCTGGCCAATCGCGGCTACAAGACCGCCAACATCCCGCTGGTGCCGCAATCGCCGCCTGCCCCGCATGTCTGGCACCTGCAGGGCCCGCTGCTGGTGGGGCTGACCACTGCACCCGACCGGCTCGTGCTGATCCGTCGCAACCGACTGCTGTCATTGGGCCAGACACCCGACACCGATTATGTCGCGATGGAGCGCATCGAGGCGGAGGTGGCCTTTGCCCGCCGGCTGTTTGCCGATCATGACGTCCCGGTGATCGACGTCTCGCGCCGCTCCATCGAGGAGACGGCGGCGGCCATAATCAACCTGCATCAAGCGCGGAGTGCACGGACAGCATGATGCTCGTCCTCGCCAGCCAGTCCGCTGCGCGCCGCGCCATGCTCACCGCTGCCGGCGTGCCCCATGAGGCGCTGCCCGCGCATGTCGACGAGGACGGGCTCACCACCGCGCTGCAGGCCGAAGGTGCATCGCCGGAGCGGATTGCCGATGCGCTGGCTGAACTGAAGGCCCTGAAGATCAGCCGGCAGCATCCGGGCGCGCTGGTGCTGGGCGCCGACTCGGTGGTGGTCACCGCCGATGGCGCGCTGCTCGCCAAGCCCGAAACCCGGCCACGCGCCGAAGCGCAGCTGCGCAGCCTTGCTGGCAGCACCCACCAGCTGATCTCGGCCGCCGTGATCTGTGAAGGCGGCCGCCCGGTGTGGCGCAGCGCTGGCGCTGCTCGCCTCACCATGCGGGCCTTGAGCGAGGCCTTCATCACCGCCTATCTTGATCGTGAAGGAACGGACGTGCTGGGCTGTGTCGGCTGCTATCGCATCGAAGGCCTGGGCGCGCAGCTGTTCAGCCGGATCGAGGGGGACCAGTTCGTGATCCGTGGCCTGCCGCTGCTGCCGGTGCTCGATTATCTGCGCATTCGTGGGCTTCTGCCGGCATGAGCCTCCCCCAGCCGCCCGTGGCCGGTGTCATCGGCTGGCCCATCGCCCATTCCAAGTCGCCGTTGATCCACCGCTTCTGGCTGGGCAAGCTCGGCATCGACGGCGATTACAGCCGCTTTCCCGTTGCGCCGGAGCATGTTGATGCATTCGTGCGGGCGCTGCCGGCGACGGGCCTGCGCGGCGTCAACGTCACGGTGCCGCACAAGCTGGCGGTGATGGCGGCGCTCGATGCGCTGAGCGACGGCGCGGCCGCAGTCGGTGCCGTCAACACGATCGTGGTGGGCGAAAACGGCCGGCTGACCGGCCACAACAGCGATGTCGTGGGTATCACCGGGCCGGCAGGCGCAGCCATTGCCGGCCGCCCGATGCTGCTGATCGGTTCGGGCGGCGCGGCGCGGGCTGCCATGGCCGCCGCGCGGGCGGCCGGCGCCAGCGCCCTGTGGATCATGGCACGCAATGCCGATGCGGCCGGTGCGCTCCTTGCCCGTTCCGGCCTGCCCGGCGGCGTGCTGGAGATGGGTGACCGGCCGCCCGAAGATATCGGCCTGGTGTTCAACGCCACCTCGCTGGGCATGAGCGGACAGCCGCCGCTTCACCTCGATCTGGGACCGCTCCCGGGCACCGCCGTGGTGTTCGACGCCGTCTATGCGCCGCTGGAAACCGGCCTGCTGGCGGCGGCGCGGGCGCGGGGCCTGGCCACCATCGATGGCCTTGCCATGCTGATCGGCCAGGCCGCCGAGGCCTTCCGGCTCTTCTACGGTGCGGATGCGCCGCGCGAGCATGATTCCGAACTGCGAAGGCTGCTGATCCGATGAGCCGTACCACCATCATCGGCCTGACCGGCTCCATCGGCATGGGCAAGTCCACCGTGGCGGCGATGTTCCGGCGGCTCGGCGTGCCGGTGTTCGATGCCGATGCCGAGGTGCGGCGCCTGCAGGGTCCGGGGGGCCGCGCGCTGGCCGCCATCGAGGAATTGTTTCCCGGCACCACCCACGAAGGCGGCCTGCACCGCGACCGGCTGGGCGCGGCGGTGTTTGGCGACCACAGCAAGCTGCGCGCGCTCGAACAGATACTTCACCCGCTGGTCGGCGAAGCGCAGAGCGCGTTCCTGGGCGCCCACCGGCTGAAGCCGGCCATCGTGCTCGACGTGCCACTCTTGTTCGAAAAGGGCGGCTGGCGGCGCTGCCACATCACGGTCGTGGTCTCCGCCCCCTATCGCGTGCAGCGGGCGCGCGTGCTGGCGCGGCCCGGCATGACGCCGGAGAAGTTCGCCGGCATATTGAAGGGCCAGATGCCGGACCGCGAAAAGCGCGCCCGCGCCGACGTGGTGATCGAAACCGGGCGCGGGCGGCGCGAAACATGGGCCGCCGTGAAACGGCTGGTGCACAGCCTGTAAGGGTTGCCGTTCCCGCCATCCGCGCTACATGGGGCCCATGCGCGAAATCGTCTGGGACACTGAAACCACCGGCATCATGCCCGGTGATGGCCACCGCATCGTCGAGATCGGCGCGGTGGAACTGGTCGGCCGCACCATGACGGGGCGGACCTTCCACACCTATATCGATCCGCAGCGGCCGATGCCCAAGGACGCCGAGCGCGTGCACGGCCTGTCGAGCGAGTTTCTCACCGGCCAGCCGGTGTTCGAACAGGTGATCGACGGCTTCCTGGAGTTCATCGGCGATGCCCCGCTGATCGCCCACAACGCCGCCTTCGACATGGAGTTCCTGAACTGGGAGCTGAAGCGCGCCGGGATGCCGATCGTGCCGATGAGCCGCGCCATCGACACGCTGGAGATCAGCCGCAAGGCCCACCCCGGCGCCAAGCACACGCTGGATGCGCTGTGCACCCGCTATGGCATTGATCTGTCGGCCCGCACCAAGCATGGGGCGCTGCTTGATGCCGAATTGCTGGCCCGGGTCTATATCGAGTTGACCGGAGGCCGGCAGATCGGATTCGACCTTGCCAGCGCGCCGGCAGCGGACGACACTCCCTACGAGCGGGTGAGTCTTGCCGCGCGTGCCCACCATGCCAGCCAGGAGGAGCTGGCGCGTCACGCCGCCTTCGTGGCCGGCCTCGACGATCCGCTCTGGCTGTCGTGACCGGCATTCGCGTCACCAGCCCGAAAGCAGGAGAAACTGGCATGGATATCCGCATCTCGGGGCACCAGGTTGATACCGGGGCCGCCTTTGGCGAACATGTGCGCGACCGACTGGGCGCCATGGTGGCAAAATATTTCCCGCGGGCGCTGTCCGCCCATGTCACGCTCGGCCCGGCGCCCTATGGGCATTTTTCCTGCGATATCGTGATGCACGTGATGGCCGATCTGATCCTCAAGGGCTCGGCCCGGGCCGGCGATGCCCACCTCGCCTTCGATGCCGCCGCCGAGCGCATCGACAAGCAGCTGCGGCGCTACATGCGCCGCCTGAAGGACCGTCACTCGCCGGCCGCAGGCCGCAGCGCGCCGGCCGTGGCCGAGCTGCCGCCGCTCGACAATGCCGAATACAAGGTGTTCGCCGCCCTGCCCGAGGATGCCGAGCCGGAAGGCGAGGCCCCGCTGATCATTGCCGAAACGCGGGTGGACATTCCCACCGCCAGCGTGGGTGACGCAGTGATGATGCTCGACCTCAGGAACACCACGGCGCTGATGTTCGTGAACAGCGCTACAGGCGCCCACAACATGGTCTATCGCCGCGAGGATGGCACCATCGGCTGGGTGGAACCGCGCGGCGCCGACGTGACCGCGGCCCGCCAGCCGGCGCTGGCAGGCTGACACAGACGCCATGCCCAACAGCGGTGCCGGATTTGCCGATCTTCTGGTTGCGGATGGTGTCATCCCGCTGCTGCCGGCGTTCGCCAAGGACGCGGCGCTGAAGGCGCTGGCGCGTGCGGCCGGGGATCGGCTCGGCACGCCCTGGCTGATGATTCACGAACGGCTGCACATCCGCGAGCAGTTGGGCGCCACCGGCTTTGGCGGCGGTGCTGCCATTCCGCACGCCCGGCTGCCCGGCCTTTCTGGCTGTGTTGCCCTCGTCGCCCGCCTGCCCCAGCCGATCGACTGGCAGGCCACCGATGGCGAGCCGGTGGACGTGCTGGTGCTGCTGCTGTCGCCAGAGAGCGCCGGTGCCGACCATCTGAAGGCGTTGGCGCGGATCAGCCGCACGCTGCGTGATCCCCGCACCATGCCGGCCCTGCGCACCGCCGACACGGCAGCCGACATGATGGCGGCGCTGGCGCCGGTCACGGCCACCGTTTGACGGCGCTGCCCCGGTTGGTCAGCCGCGTGCGCGTTGGCGCGCTGCTCCGACGCGTGGCAGCCGCGGGCGGCTTCGCCACGGTGCTGGCCCATGGCGATGATGAGGCCGGCGCCATCGCCGTCGTCACTCGAGAGGCCGGCCAGGAGGTGGTGCTGGCGGCCGTGCTTGGCGCCGACGGTCGCTATGGCTTTGCCGCCATGGCCAGCGGTGACGAGGTGCCGGCCTGGACGGCGCGGGCGCGCCAGCGCGATCCGGATCTGTGGATCATCGAACTGGATATCCCGCAGGCGGGGCAGTTCGTCGCCGAAATGCTGGCCGGCGATTGATCAGCGCGCCGCGCCGGTCTTTGCTGTGGGCATGGGGATCGCATTCCTGCGCCACACCGTGATGCTGGGCCTTCTGGCTGCCGGCCTGGCCGTGCCTGCCCTGGCTGAAACGCAACTGCCGCTGCTCCCGGCCGAGGATGATCGCGCCGTCGTCGAGGCGCAGGCGCCGCAGGCCGGCCTCTCCGCCCTGGTCGGCATGGTCGCCGCCGATGGCAGCGCCACCCTGCCGGCAGACCGCGAACTGGATTGCCTGGCCACGGCCGTGTGGTTCGAAAGCCGCGGCGAGGTGATGGAAGGCCAGCTGGCCGTTGCCCAGGCCGTGCTCAACCGGGTCCGCGCCGGCCGCTGGGGTGGCAGCGTCTGCGCCGTCATCCGGGCGCCGCGGCAGTTCAGCTTCGTGCCTGAACGCGTGCAGCGCAGCACCGCCACGTTCGGCACCGCGATGGCCGTTGCCCGGGTCGCCATGATGGGCCTGTGGCACGATGTGGCCGATGGCGCCCACAGCTTCCATGCCGCGCGCCTCAAGCCCGGTTGGCGCCTGACCCGCGTTGCAAGGATCGGCAACCACGTCTTCTACCGCTGATCGGGCCGCTTGCTGTTCCCGTAACGTTCCGTCATGCTGCACCGATGCCGCATGATCTGTCCGCCACCGATGTGCTGCGCGGCACCTGCCGCTGGCTGCTGCGCGCCGGCGTCAGCCCGCTGGCCGAAGTGCCACTGGCCGGTGGCCGACGCGCCGACATCCTTGGCATCGACGCCGCTGGCCGGCTGACTCTCGTCGAGATCAAGGTGAGCCTCGCCGACCTGCGCGGAGACCGCAAATGGCCGGACTATCTCGACCACTGCGACCGCTTCTTCTGGGCCGTGCCCGTGGGCCTGCCGCTCGCCGATCTCCACACTCCACCCTTCCGGCCAGAGGACACCGGGGTCATCGTGGCTGACCGCTTCGACGCGGAAAGCCTGCGCGAGGCGCCGTGGCGGCCGCTGAACGCGGCACGCCGCAAGGCGATCACGCTCAACCTGGCCCGCCGCGCATCCCAGCGCTGGCTTTGCCTCGTGGATCCGGAAAGCGCGCTGATCGGACTGGATTAGCGCGCCTCGCCGCGACTCATTTTGGGCTGCGTTTGGCCAGTATCCGCTGCAACGTGCGGCGATGCATCTTCAGCCGGCGTGCGGTTTCAGACACGTTGCGGTCGCACAGTTCATAGACGCGCTGGATGTGCTCCCAGCGCACCCGGTCGGCGGACATCGGCTCGGGCGGCGCCTCGGGCCTGGTGCTGCCATCGGCCGACAGCGCGCGCACGATGTCTTCCGGGTCGGCCGGCTTGGCCAGATAGTCGATGGCGCCGGCCTTCACGGCGGCAACCGCAGTCGCCAGATTGCCATAACCGGTGAGCATCACGATGCGGACATCGGGGCTCATGGCGCGCAGTTCGGTCACGAGGTCGAGGCCATTGCCATCTTCCAGCCGCATGTCCACCACGGCGTGGCTGGGCTTCAGGCGGGCGGCTTCCATGCGCGCTTCGGACAGGCTGCCCACCGAGGTGACCTCGAAACCCTTGCGGGCCAGCAGCACCGACAGGCGCTGCCGGAACGGGGCATCATCATCCACCAGCAGCAGCGGCCGGTTGTCGCTCATCGGCTCAGTGGCCATGCTCAGGGGTCCTCTCGGTCGGGCTCATTAACCTCAAACTCGTCTCTTGGCCAGCGCACGTCCACGCGGGCTCCGCCTTCGGGCCGGTTCGAAAAGGACAGGCGGCCACCGGTGCGCTCGATGAGGGTGGTGGCGATGAACACGCCCAGCCCGGTGGAGTCCGATTTCGATCGGGATGGCCCCAGCATCGGCTCCCCCAGCCGGGGCAGCAATTCGGACGGGAAACCAAAGCCATCGTCCAGCACGACAACACGAATTTCCGAAGGGGTCACGATGGTTTCCAGTCGCACCTCGGTGGCGGCGTGACGCACCGCGTTGGAGACGAGATTGTTGAGCGCGTGGAGCAGCTCGGGCGAGCGTTGCACCATGGGCTGCGGTGCAGATGCGGCGACATTCACCGGCACACGGCTGGGCTTCACGCTCTGCGCCACCTCGTGCAGCAGCACGTCGAGGCCCAGGATGGCGAACGGGTCTTCGGCTTCGGCGCGGTTGGCGATGCCCTTCATGATGCGCCGGCTGCGCGCCGCCTCGGCCGCGAGCAAGCGGATATCCTCGCCGAAATCGGGATCATCGCCCAGCTGTTCCTCGAGGCTGTGGGCGATCAGCGAGATCGAGCCCAGCGGCCCGCCCAGTTCGTGGGCGGCGGCCGCCGCCAGGCTGCCCAGCGCGTTCATGCGGGCCTCGCGGGTCAGGGCGGCCTCGGTGGCGACCAACGCGCGGGCGCGATCCCGCGCTTCGGCCGAGACCATCCACAGATAGACCGCAAGGAAGCCGATGGCGAGCGCGTAGGCGATCACATCGCCGACCCGGTAGACCAGCGGGAACTCCGGCGGCGGGCCGCTCCACGGCAGCGGTTGCGCCCAGAACCACACGATCGCCAGCACTCCGAAGGCCAGTGCCACCAGCGGCGCCATCTCGCGGGCGGTCAGCAGCGTCGCGGCGATCGTCACCGGCACGATCAGCAGCAGCGCGAACGGGTTGGCCAGCCCGCCGGTGAGGAACAGCAGCACGCCGGCCTGGATGAGATCGAAGGCCAGGTGAAGCGACAGCTCGCGCCCGGTCATGCGGTCGCTGCGCTCATAAAGGGTCGACAGGCCAAAGTTGAGGATGACCGAGGCTGCAACGGCCGCCAGCAGCGACCCCCAGGGCAGCGGGTAGCCGAACCACAGGCCCACCACCAGCAGAGTGGTGAACTGGCCGAGAATGGCGATCCAGCGGATATTGGCGAGCGTGCGGACGCGAACGCCCGGCCGGTCAAACGCTTGCGCGGCAATCGAGGGCCGTTCCATCGACATCGCCTAGCGCCCCCCAGGCGATGCAACCATGCGGCGCATGGTTACAGGCGCTTGCAGCGCAGGATTACAGTTGTGGCCCCTGCGCACGCCCCATGGCCTTCACTGGCACGGCGCTGATCAGCTTGGCGATGCTGGCGGCGCGCGGATCCTGATCGGCGGCGCTGCGGGGTGACAGGCCGCTGTTGTCGGCAATGTCGGGGCTGGCGCCGGCATCAAGCAGCGCCTTGGCCAGCGCCAGGTCACGCGCCTGCACGGCCTTCAACAGCGCCGTCTCCCCCAGCCGGTTCTGGAGGTTCACCTGCGCCTTCAGCCGGATGAGGGTGGTCACCCCGTCGCTCCACCGTGTCAGCGTGGCAAGGATCAGCGGCGTGTTGCCCTCCCGATCCTTGGCATTGAGGTTGGCGCCCTTCTGATAGAGCAAGCCCAGCCAGCCGAGATCGCTGCGGCGGGTGACGATGTGGATGGCGGATTCCCCGGTGTCGGAATCGCGGGCGTTGACCACGGTGGAACCCGGCTTGTCAGCCAGCTCGATGGCGGCGTTGACGTCGCGGTCCTTCACGGCCTTCATGAAATTGTAGCTGTCGGAAAACTGCGCGGCCGCCGGGCCCGCAGCGGTTACCACCGCCAGCGCCAGCATCGCCATCTTCAGGCGCCTCATCATCGACAAGATGCCACCTTTCCCACTATGCGGTTCGTGATGGACAGGCATAGCCACTTGGTGCCCCGATGAACAGGGGTTCGCGCCCGGAGGCCCCTGGCCCTTCGCGGCCCTGGCTCGCCATTGGCCTGGCGCTGGCGGTCGCGCTGGTGCTCGCCGGCGGGCTCGGCTGGCTGCGCTTTGCGCGCCCTGCCCCGGCCGAAC
>NZ_WMHO01000071.1 GCF_010994245.1 Sandarakinorhabdus rubra | reverse complement strand
CCGGCGCTTCGGCCTGCTGGCGCTCGGCACGCTCAGCGCCACGCTGGAGGTGCGGCGCGAAGCGGCAGGCATCAGGGTGAGCGGCGAGGTCCGCGGCACCGGCGACCAGGCCTGCGTGGCGAGCGGCGAGCCGGTGCCGTTCCGGATCAGGGAGACGATCGAACTGTTGCTGACGGACAGCGTGCCCGAGGGGGGCGAAATCGAACTGGCCAGCGAAGACCTCGACGTGGAGCCGCTGTCGGGTGACGTGATCGATCTCGGCGAGATCGCCGCCCAGGCCTTTGCGCTGGCGCTGGACCCCTATCCGCGCCTGCCCGGCCCGGTGGCCGGCGTTGTCACCGAGGAAGAAGCGGTCGCGGCGCGCAGCCCGTTCGCGGTCCTCAAGAAGGGCTGAGAGCCCGGGAGCCGGCCCTCAGAACGGCACATCGTCATCCAGGTCGTCGTCGAAGGCCGGGCGCTTGGCGGGCGCCGGCGTGCCGCCGCCGCCACCATAGCCACCGCCGCCGAAATCATCGCCGCCGCCAAAGCCACTGCCACCGCCGCCACCGCCCCCCATGCCACTGGCGCCATCGCGGCCATCGAGCAGGGTGAGCTCGCCGCGAAACGCCTTCAGCACCACTTCGGTGGTGTAGCGATCCTGGCCGTTCTGATCCTGCCACTTGCGGGTTTCAAGGCTGCCCTCGAGATAGACCTTGCTGCCCTTGCGCAGATACTGGGTCGCGATCTTGCCGAGATTCTCGTTGAAGATCGCGATGTTGTGCCACTCGGTCTTTTCCTTGCGCTCGCCGGTCTGGCGGTCACGCCAAGTCTCGGAGGTGGCGAGCGGGAAGCGCACCACCTGGCCGCCGTTGGCGAAGCTTTTCGATTCCGGGTCCTTGCCCAGATTTCCGACCAATATGACCTTGTTGACGCCCGCCATCGTGCCTTGCTCCCGTTGATCCTGTCATACGGCGCGGCGCCGGGGTGTGCAATCGCACCCTTGCGGGCATCCACAGGCTTGGCAACATGGGCTCAGGGTGGGAACAGACGCCGGGGGGGCGGGCTTGAGCAACGACAGTGATAGCGGCGCCGGCAGAAGCGGCCAGTGCGCCAATTGCGGCACCCCACTCGCCGGCCCATTCTGCGGTCGCTGCGGCCAGCCGGCGCATCTCAGCCGCAGCGTTGGCGACGTGCTGCACGACATCGTGCATGGCATCACCCATCTGGACGGGAAGGCCTGGATAACCCTGCCGATGCTGCTGTTCCGGCCGGGTCGCCTCACCCGCAGCTACATCGATGGCCATCGCGCCCGCTACATCGCCCCGGTGCCACTGTTCCTGATGGTGGTGTTCCTGATGTTCTTCGTGCTGTCGTTCGTGCATGTTCCCGACGGCGCCATTCAACTTGGCGACAATGCTGCCACCGCGCAGCGGGCCGCAGAGGCGCGCAAGGCGCTGGCCAATATCGATGCCGATCTGGCCGCGGCCAAGGCTGCCGGTGATCAGACCAAGGTGAAGGAACTCACGGCAGCGCGCGCCGGGATCGGGGTCATGCTGCGGAATGCCGGCAATCCGGAGGCCAGCGTTGCCGATGTGGCAAGCGACATCGCGGGCGGCCTGGCCAGGGCCATCGAGGCAGGTGAAGCCAGCGGCTCGGGCGTGCCGTGGCTAAGCCAGAAAGTCCGGGCAGCGCTGGTGAACCCTTCGCTGCTGCTCTTCAAGGTCCAGACCAAGGCCTACAAGCTGAGCTTCCTGCTGGTGCCGCTGTCGCTGCCGTGGCTGTGGCTGGCGTTCTTCTGGCGGCGCGATGTCGGCCTGTACGACCACGCCATCTTCGCGCTCTACTCGCTAAGTTTCATGAGCCTGGTCTTCATTGCTGCCAGCCTGTTGCTCACGACGGGCGTCACCAACGGCCTGCTCTGGGCGGTGCTGGTCCTGTCACCGGCGGTGCATCTGGTTGCCCAGTTGCGCGGGGCCTACGGGCTGGGCTGGTGGGGCGCTGGTTGGCGGACCATCTATCTGTCGGTTGCCGCCCTGGTGACCCTGGTGCTTTACCTGGTGCTGCTGCTCATCCTGGGCCTGCTCGATTGATCACTCTGCCGCCGGCGGCAGAGCGGCGGCGGATGGCAGCAGCTCGGGTGCCTGTTCGGTGCGCACCGGCACGTCAACCGCCGACAGCTGCACCACCGGTTTGCGTCCCTGCTCCACCCCCATGTCGGCAAAGCGTCGCGCCTTGGGCAGCACGTTGCGTTCCAGCGAGCCGACGAAATCATTGTAATTGCCCACCGTCTCGGTGAGGTTGCGGCGCATCTTCACCAGATGATCGGCCATCACCGCGATCGCGCTGTAGATGTCGGCGCCCAGCTTGCCGATCTCGCGGGCTTCGTCGGCCAGCTTCTCCTGCCGCCAGTTCAGCGCCACCGTCTTGGCGATGGCGAGCAGGTTGATCGGGCCGGCCAGGAGGATGCGCTGGTCGAACGCCCAGCCAAGCAGTGCCAGATCATGCTCCAGCGCGGCCGACAGGAAATTCTCGCCCGGGATGAACATGATGACGAAATCGGCCGCCGCCCCGAACTCGTTCCAATAGGCCTTTTCCGAAAGGCCGCGGGCATGGCCACGCACCGCCGCGGCGTGGCGCTTCATGGCGGCCAGCCGCTCGGCATCGCTGCCGGCCTCCAGCCCCGCCAGATAATCGTTCAGGCTGCACTTGGCGTCGATGATCAGCTGGCGGCCGCCGGGCAGATTAATGATGGCATCGGGCCGCTTGCCGCCACCGTCCGCCGCGACATGGGTCTGCACCGAAAAATCGATGCCGGCCCGCAGGCCCGCCATTTCCAGCGTGTTGACCAGCTGCTGCTCGCCCCAGCTGCCGGCGGCCTTGCCGCTGCTCCTGAGGGCCGTCACCAGCCCTGCCGCGGCGCTCTGCACCTTTTCCTGGCCGTCCACCACGAAGGCCAGCTTTTCCTTCAGGCTGCCATAGGCTTCCTGCCGCGCCTTCTCCACCTCGCCCAGCCGCTCCTGAAACTTCTCCAGCGTGCCCGCGACCGGGGCCAGCACTTCCTTCAGGCTGGCCTTCTGGCGTTCCTGTACCTGTTCCAGCACGCGCCCGGCCAGCGCCTCGAAACGGGTGTTGAGCTCCTCCAGCT
This sequence comes from Sandarakinorhabdus rubra, assembly GCF_010994245.1. Lineage (GTDB taxonomy): Bacteria > Pseudomonadota > Alphaproteobacteria > Sphingomonadales > Sphingomonadaceae > Sandarakinorhabdus > Sandarakinorhabdus rubra. Next base: position 8,607 of record NZ_WMHO01000071.1, on the reverse strand, counting down.
GGCGGGCATGGGCCTTGTCACGCTCTTCCTGGCCCACCTGCAGGGCGCGGACCTCCACCGCCGCCTCGGCCAGCTTGGTGCGGCGCTCGTCCGCCTCGGCGCGGGCGGTGTCACGCTCGGTCCTGAGCATGGCGACCGGGCGGCTGGCCAGCCACCAGCCGGCAGCGATGCCGACCAGAAGGGCAATGACGGCGATTATGGCTTCGGTCACGGGCGGCGCGCCTGCTGATGAGAACGGAATTGGAACATAGACCGGCCGTGCACCGCGCTCAAGCCCAGCGGGTGGGTCACGCGGGGCGGCGGCCAACCGGCAGGCGGGCGATGACCAGCGCTGCCACCACCAGCATGGCCCCGGCGATTTCCCACGGGCCGGGCACTTCGCCGAAGCGCAGCGCGCCCACGGCGGCACTGATCGCCGGCTGCACCAGGAGGGCAAGGCCCACCACCAGCGGCGACAGGTGGCGCACGGCGAACACGATCAGGCCCTGCCCGATCACCTGGCTGCCGATGGCGAGGCCGAGCACCGGGGTCCAGTCCGTCGGCCAGATGCGGCCACCGGCGGCGAGCGGCGCCAGCAGGATTGCGCCAGCCAGCGTGGCCAGCGCCAGCGCCGGCAGCGCCTCCAGCTGCCCGCGAAGCTTCTCGATGGCGATCAGGTAGACGGTGTAGAACACGGCGGCGGCCAGGCACAGCAGGTCGCCCACCAGGTGTCGGGAGGAGACATCGGCGCTGCGGCCGAGCAGCAGCGCCACGCCGGCGGCCGCAGCGGCGAGCGCCCAGCCCTGCGGCGCGGTGAAGCGATGGCGCAGCACCACCGCGCCATAAAAGGGCAGCATGAAGGTGGCGGCATTGGCCATCAGCGTGGAATTGGCCAGCGTCGTGCGCAGAATGCCCAGGTGCCAGACTGCCAGATCGCCGGCAAAGGCGGCGCCGGCAATCACCGCCAGCCACAGCCCACGGCGGTCCAGTCCGGCGAAGGCGCGGCGCCCATCTACCACCGCGGCCAGCAGCAGCAGGAAGGGCACCGCCAGCGCCTGCCGCCAGAAGGCCGAGGCCAACGGGCCCACGTTGGCTTCGGTATCGGCCAGCCGCACCAGCCAGGGCCCGAACGCCAAACAGGCCGAACCGGTGATCATGGCCGGGAAGGCCCAGCGGACAGAAGCAGGGGAAGTAGCGGGAGAAACCGGGCCGGACATGGCGCCCGCTTGGCCGGCTTTGCCCCGCCATGCAAGATATGGCCGGGCAAGGCGCCAGCGGGCCGCACAGGCTGTCGGAATTCTACAATCCGGCCGCGTATGGCGATGCTAACCAATGTCTGCGACCCAAGGGATGCCGATGTGCGGGCATCCTGGCACTCCACGGCCCGGACGGCTCAGCCCGTCTGGGCCGATTTTTTGCCCGGCAACCACGGCACAGTGTGGTGGGGAAACTGCTGGCAATCCCGCCCGTATATGGCATCAATGCGAGCGTGACATGGCCGCCCTGGGGAGAAGGGGCGCCACGATTGTCCATGACCAGCCGCGGGGAAGGAGGCAGGGCATGATTTCCATTCGCTACTTCGCGCCCGCGCCGGCGCTGCGGGCGCATGTCTCTTCCTATTACTGGTTCGAATCGCACCTGCCAGCCTTTGCCGATCTGATGCGCGCCGAATTGGGGCAGGTGCGGCTGGTGGTGGAGGGCGACGCGGTCAACCGCTATGCCGATGGGCATGTGCGCGCCGGGCGCGGCGCCATTTTGCAGGGGCCGACCACGGCGCCGGTGCATTACAGTGCGCAAGGGTCGCTGAGCCTGTTCGGCATCGGCCTGCTGCCGCAGGGCTGGGCCGAGCTGATCGGCCTTCCCGCCCACGAACTGGCCGATGACGCGGTGGACCTGGCCGCCGTACTCCCGGCCGCCGGCGTGACGCGCCTGCTCGACCGGCTGGCCAATGCCGGCAGCGATGCCGAGCGCTGTGCAGTGGTCAACCACTGCCTCCTCGCCCGTCTCGAGCGGGTGCGCAGCCCGGTGACCTGGTTCACCCGGCTGGCCGACGACTGGCTGACCGCCAGTGCCAATCCGGATGTCGACACGCTGGTGGCGGCCTCCGGCATGTCGGCGCGCTCGGTGGAGCGGCTGTCGCACCGGCTCTATGGCGCCTCGCCCAAGCTGCTGGCGCGTAAGTATCGCGCGCTGGGGGCGGCGGTGCGGCTGGGCACCGGGGAGGCCGACAGCTGGGCCGATGCAGCTGGCGACGCCTTTTATGACCAGGCCCATTTCATCCGTGAGTTCAAGAGCTTCACCGGCATGACCCCGGCCCGATTCCTGGCCGAGGCGGCACCGGTCACGCGGCTCACCATCGCCCGGCGGCGGCAGCTGCCGGGACTTCCCAAGCTGGCGCTTATCGCCTGAGGGGGGCGAGGCCAGTGCCGGCTCGCCCGGCAGGCCGCAAGAACTTGACACTGGAGCCCCCTTGTCCGCATAAGACGACCAGATTTGTCCACTTTGGCCGAAAGTGCTGGACACAAGCGTGATTCGCCTGACCAACCTTGCCGATTATGCCGTCGTCGTGATGGCCGCGGCGGCGCGTGAGCCCGGCGCAAAGCTGTCGGCGGCGCGCGTGGCGGAACTGACCGCGATCCCGGCGCCGACTGTGGCCAAGCTGATGGGCACACTGGCGCGCGGTGGTTTGCTCACCGCGTCGCGTGGTGTGGCCGGGGGCTTCGTGCTGTCACGTGAACCGGCCCACATCAGCGTGGCTGAAGTGGTGGAGGCCGTGGATGGCCCGATCGCACTGACCAGCTGCGCCGGGCACGAGACGACCGATTGCGCGATGGAAGGCCATTGCGCCATCCGGGGGCACTGGCCCCCGATCAACCAGGCCGTGCGCGGGGCGCTCGCCGCCGTGTCACTGGCCGATCTGGTGCGGCCGGCGGCAGCGGCGGCACCAACTCCAGCGCCGGTGTCGGCGCTGGCCGACTGAACGACTGGAAGAGACGCATGTCTGACGAAGTGTCTGCCGAAGCCATCGGTGCTGCCAGCGACCCGCCGGAGCAGGATGCCCCGGTGCAGGATGCTGCGGCGCGCGCTGCCGTCGCCGATCTGGCGACCTACAAGTGGGGCTTCACGTCGGACGTTGAATCGGAAATGGCGCCCAAGGGCCTGACCGAGGACACGGTGCGCTACATCTCGGCCAAGAAGGGCGAGCCGGCATGGCTGCTGGACTGGCGACTGAAGGCGTTTGCGCGCTGGCAGACGATGGAAAGCCCGGACTGGGCCAAGCTCGACATCGCGCCGATCGACTATCAGGACGCCTATTATTACGCCGCGCCCAAGGCCAAGCCGACTCTGGCCAGCCTTGACGAGCTCGATCCCGAAATCCGCCGCACCTATGAGAAGCTCGGCATCCCGATCGAGGAGCAGAAGGTGCTGGCCGGCGTCGAGGGCGCCCGCAAGATTGCCGTGGATGCAGTGTTCGACAGCGTGTCGGTGGCCACCACCTTCCGCGAGGAGCTGCGCAAGGCCGGCGTGATCTTCCTGTCCATCTCGGAAGCGGTGAAGGAATTCCCCGATCTGGTGAAGAAGTGGCTGGGCAGCGTGGTGCCGGTGGCCGACAATTTCTTCGCCTGCCTGAACAGCGCGGTCTTTTCCGATGGCACCTTCGTCTACATCCCCGAAGGCGTGCGCTGCCCGATGGAGCTGTCGACCTATTTCCGCATCAACGCCGCCAACACTGGCCAGTTCGAACGCACGCTGATCATCGCCGACAAGGGCAGCTACGTCTCCTACCTGGAAGGCTGCACCGCCCCGATGCGCGACGAGAACCAGCTGCACGCCGCGGTGGTGGAACTGGTCGCGCTCGACGATGCCGAGATCAAGTATTCCACCGTCCAGAACTGGTACCCCGGCGACGCGGAAGGGCGCGGCGGCATCTACAATTTCGTCACCAAGCGCGCCAACTGCCTGGGGAAGAACAGCAAGGTGAGCTGGACGCAGGTCGAGACCGGCAGCGCCATCACCTGGAAATATCCCAGCTGCGTGCTCTCGGGAGACGGCTCGGTGGGCGAGTTCTACTCGGTCGCCGTCACCAACAATCGCCAGCAGGCCGATACCGGCACCAAGATGATCCATCTTGGCAAGAACACGACCTCCACCATCGTGTCCAAGGGCATCAGCGCCGGCCGCTCGAACGGCACCTATCGCGGGCTGGTGCGGGTTGCCGGTTCGGCGGAAGGCGCGCGCAACCACACCCAGTGTGACAGCCTGTTGCTGGGCAGCCAGTGCGGCGCCCACACCGTGCCCTATATCGAGGTGCGCAACCCCAGCGCCATCATCGAGCACGAGGCCACCACCTCGAAGATTTCCGACGACCAGCTTTTTTATGCCCAGTCGCGCGGGCTGGAAGCGGAAGCCGCCGTGTCCCTCATCGTCAACGGCTTCTGCCGCGAGGTGCTGCAGCAGCTGCCGATGGAGTTTGCGGTGGAAGCCCAGAAGCTGCTCGGCATCAGCCTCGAAGGCAGCGTGGGGTGACCGGCCGGCTGGCCCTGCTGGCGCTGGTGGCGGGCAGCCTTGCTGCCTGTGATGCCGCGCCTCAGCGCCCTGATTCCAAGGGCCAGCAGCTGCGTGCCGAGCTCGACAGGTTGACCGCAGATTACGGCAAGTGCGTCGATGAGAAGATTGCCGCTGCCGACGTGAGCCAGGACCCGGCCGGCAGCATCGCCATCGAGGCGGTGAAAGCCTGCCGGCCGATTCGCAATGCGCTGAAGCTGAAAGTCGCCTCCTTCGATCGCTTCGGCCATCCGAACCACACGCCCCAGCAGGCCGAGGCCGTTGCCGATGCCAGCGTGGGCGTGATCGAGAAGGAACTGCGCGAGAACGCGGTGGTCACCATCGTGAAGCGCCAGAATTTGACCCGTTAAGGACTGCCATGCTCGTTATCGACAATCTGACTGCCGAAGTGGACGGCAAGCCCATCCTGAAGGGCCTCACCCTCACCGTGAATGCTGGCGAGGTGCACGCCATCATGGGCCCCAACGGCGCCGGCAAATCCACGCTCTCCTACGTGCTGGCCGGGCGCGACGGCTATGAAGTGACCGGCGGTTCGGTGACCTTCCGGGGTGAGGACCTGCTGGCCAAGGCCCCGCACGAGCGCGCCGCCGCCGGGCTGTTCCTCGGCCTGCAATATCCGGTGGAGATCCCCGGTGTGTCGAACCTGCTGTTCCTGCGCACCGCCCTCAATGCGCAGCGCACCCTGCGCGGTGAGCCCGAAGTGTCGGGCGCCGAGTTCATGAAGCTGGCGCGCGCCGCGGCCGAGACGCTGGGGCTGCCCTTCGACATGATGAAGCGGGCGGTGAACCAGGGTTTCTCGGGTGGCGAGAAGAAGCGCAACGAGATGGTGCAGATGCACGTGCTGCAGCCCTATTTCGCCGTGCTGGACGAGACGGATTCGGGCCTCGACATCGATGCGCTGAAGGTGGTGGCCGATGGCATCAACGCGCTGCGCTCGCCCGATCATGCTGCGCTGCTGATCACGCATTACCAGCGCCTGCTGGATTATGTGGTGCCCGATCGCGTGCACGTGCTGATGGATGGCCGCATCGTGCGGTCCGGCGGCGCGGAGCTGGCCCATGTGCTGGAGGCGGAAGGCTATTCCGCCATCGCCGCGTGACCGCCGCACTTCCCACCCGCAGGGACGAGGCCTGGCGCTACAGCGACCTGAAGGCGGTCGCGCGCCACTGGCCGGTCGTGGTCGAACCGGTGGTGGTCCCGGCTGGCGAGCACCGTACCGACATCATCCGGGCCAGCGAGGATGGCATCCGCCATCTCGCCATCAGCATCGGCGCCGGCGCGTCCTATCGGCTGACCATCCTCGATGCGGGCCGCAGCTATGGCCGCATCGCGCTGGACGTGACCTGTCATGAGGGCGCCGATTTCCAGCTTGGCGCCGTTCTGGTCGGCCACGGTGCGCAGACCATCGAACTGGCCACCACCGTCCGTCATGTCGCGCCACATGCCACCAGCCGCCAGATCGTGCGGGCGGTGGCCGGCGGCACCGCCACCACCTCTTACCTGGGCCAGGTGGCGGTGGCCCGCGAAGGCCAGAAGACCGATGCCAGCCAGTCGTTCAAGGCGCTGCTGCTGAACCGGGGGGCTGCGGCCAACGCCAAGCCGGAACTGGAGATCTTCGCCGACGACGTGAAATGCGCCCACGGCGCTGCCATCGGCGAGATCGACAGGGCCGCCCTCTTCTACATGGCCAGCCGCGGCGTGCCGCCGGCGCAGGCGCGGGCGCTGATGACCCGCGCCTTCCTGTCGGACGCGCTCGAGGGCCTGGATGACGCCAGCATCGAAGCGCTGGATGCCGAGATCAGCGCCATATTGGAGCGGGCGGCGTGACCGTGGCCACCGCCCCAGCCCTGCTTGACCTGAAGGATGATTTCCCCGGACTTGCGGGTGACTGGGCCTATCTCGATACCGCCGCCACCGCCCAGAAACCGCGGGCAGTGATCGACGCCATCGCGCGCTGTTATGGCGCCGAGTATGCCACCGTGCACCGCGGCGTCTATGAACGCTCCGCCACCATGACGCTGCGCTTCGAGGAGGCGCGCGCGACCGTCGCCCGCTTCATCGGCGCTGCTTCGCCAGACGAAGTGGTGTTCGTGCGCGGCGCCACCGAAGCCATCAACCTCGTCGCCCAGAGCTGGGGCCAGCGCCTCAAGCCCGGTGACCGCATCCTGCTGTCCGCGCTGGAGCATCACAGCAATATCGTGCCCTGGCAGCTACTGCGCGATCGCAGCGGCATCGTGATCGATGTCGCGCCGCTCACGGACGATGGCCGCATCGACGAGGATACACTCATCGCGATGATCCGCCCCGAAACGCGGCTGGTGGCCATCGCCCATGTGTCCAACGTGCTGGGCGGCACCGCCGACATTCGCCGCATCGCCGACGCCGCCCATGCCGCCGGTGCGCTGGTGCTGGTCGATGGCTGCCAGGCGGCACCGCGCCTGGCGCTCGATATGGCGGCGCTCGATTGCGATTTCTACGTGCTGTCCGGCCACAAGCTCTACGGCCCGACCGGCATCGGCGTGCTGTGGGCGCGGGGCCCAATCCTTGCGTCCATGCCGCCGTGGCAGGGCGGCGGCGCGATGATCGAAACAGTGACGTTCGAGCGCACCACTTATGCCCCGCCGCCAGCCCGCTTCGAGGCCGGCACACCGCATATCGAGGGCGTGATCGGGCTGGCTGCGGCCATCGATTATGTGGAAGGCATCGGGCTGGCGCGCATCCACGCCCACGAAGCCGCGCTGGTGCGCCAGGCCCGCGCCGCCCTGTCCACGATCAACAGCATCACCCTGCTGGGGCCGGAGGACAGCGCCGGCATCATCAGCTTCACCATGGCGGGGGTGCATCCGCACGATATCGGCACCATATTGGATGAAGCGGGCGTGGCCATTCGCGCCGGCCACCACTGCGCCCAGCCGCTGATGCAGCGTCTGGGTGTGCCGGCCACCGCCCGCGCCAGTTTCGGCCTCTATTCCAGCCCGCGTGATGTCGAGCGGCTGGTCGAGGGGCTCACCCGCGTGTCCCGCATCTTTGGGGTAACAGCATGACCGAACGTGCCTTCGAGGTGGAAGAAGTGAACGAAGCCAAGCCGGTGCCCAAGGCGCCGCCGCTGCGTGCAGCCGCCGAAGCCGGCCACACGCCGGATTATCTGGAAGGCTTCCTGAAGCAGAAGCCCGAGCCGGTGGAGGCCGACCCCGGCAGCGATCTCGTGGACGAGGTGGTCGCCGCACTGCGGCAGATCCACGATCCGGAGATCCCGGTGAACATCTATGATCTTGGCCTCATCTACAACGTCGAGGTGGAGGGTGGCCACGCCACCATCACCATGACGCTGACCACGCCGCATTGCCCGGTGGCCGAATCGATGCCGGGCGAGGTGGAAATCCGCGTCTGCGCCGTGCCGGGCATCCAGAGCTGCGACGTGAAGCTGGTGTGGGAACCGGCGTGGGATCCGGGCAAGATGAGCGACGAGGCCCGGCTGGAAATGGGAATGCTGTGATGGAAACGACGACCCTGACGCGCCGCCCGCGGCCTGCCCCGGTGATCGTCACCGAAGGGGCATCGAACCGCATCGCCGCCATCCTGGCCGCCGCGCCGGCCGACGCCGTGGGCGTGCGCCTCTCCACCCCGCGCCGCGGTTGTTCGGGCCTCGCCTACGACCTCGCCTATGTGACGGCAGCCAAGCCGGGGGACGAGCGCATCGACACGCCCGGCGGCACATTGTTCATCGACGGCGGCAGCCTGATGTATCTGATCGGCAGCACGATGGACTGGCGCGAGGATGATTTCTCCGCCGGCTTCGTGTTCAACAACCCCAACGCCAAGGGCGCCTGCGGCTGCGGGGAAAGCTTCACGGTCTGACGCTGCGGCATCGCGGCAGCGGCCAGCGGCGGCGCCAGCCGCTATCGGCCAGTGCATGCGTTTCCCCCTCACCCGCGATGCGGCGCTCGCGCGCCTTGCCGAGTTCGTGCCGCTAGCCGGGCGCGCCTATGCCGCGCGCCGCAACCACGATGGCGGGCCGGATGGCCGGGCCACCACCTCGCTGCTGTCCCCCGCCATCCGCCG
>NZ_WMHO01000070.1 GCF_010994245.1 Sandarakinorhabdus rubra | reverse complement strand
CAGCAGCGTCGGCACCAGCCAGCCGCCGGTCGCGGCCAGCGCCTTGGCGCCGGCCTCGTCGGTGAAGCTGCCATGCTCCACCGAATCGACGCCGGCCCGCGCTGCCGCCTCGATGCCGCGCGGGCCGTGGGCGTGGGCTGCCACCTTAAGGCCCAGGCTGTGGGCGGTGGTGACGAGGGCGCGCATCTCCTCGTCGGTGAAATGCTGATCGAGGCCCCGGCCCTGCTGGCTGAGCACGCCGCCGGTGGCGGTGAACTTGATGACATCGGCGCCGCGCTGGCTGGCCTCCCGCACACGCGCGGCGCATTCCACGGCGCCGGTGCAGGTGTTGCCCTGGTCCAGCGCGTCGTTCACCGCCGGCGAAAAGCCCGACACGTCGCCATGCCCGCCAATGATGGCCAGCGAGCTGCCGGCCGCGAGCACGCGCGGGCCTGGGAACAGCCCGCTGTTGATGGCATCACGCACCGCAAAGCCGGCCAGCCGCGCGCTGCCCAGATCGCGTACGGTGGTAAAGCCAGCGCGCACGGTGAGCCGGGCATTCTTGAGGCCCGTTGCCACCGACAGTTCGGCGCTGTCGATGGCGCGGCGCCAGAACGGTTTGCCGGGATCGCTGGTAAGATGGACATGGGCATCGATGAGGCCGGGGCTGAGCGTGCGCGCCGACTGGTCGATCACCTGCGCGCCAGCCGGAATCGCGGCGCTTGCCGGCTGGATGGCGGTGATCCGGCCATCGGTGACGATGATGGTGGAAGGCCCCAGCGCCGGTTTGGCGGCATCGGTGATCACCCGGCCGGCCCGGATGGCGATGGTGTCCGCTGCAGCGGGACTGGCCAGCAGCAGGCTCAGCAGGACGGCGGTGCGCATGAAAATTCCCCCAGAACCGGCAAGTTCTGGAGGCATCGTGCCACGGCCACGGCCAAGGGCCAGTTGCAATCAGTCCATCTTGCGCTTGATGCCCAGCCGGCGGATCTCGATCTTGGGGCAGCGGTCCATCACGACGGTCAACCCGGCGGCCTCGGCGCGGGCGGCTGCGGCGTGATCGACAACGCCGAGCTGGGTCCACACCGATTTCGCGCCCGCCGCGATGGCGTCCTCCACCACCTCGGCCACGAACTCGCTGCGGCGGAACACGTCCACCATGTCGATGGGGTCTACAATGTCGGCGAGGCTGGCCACCACGGTCTGGCCATGGATGGCCTGCCCGGCGAGCTGCGGGTTGACCGGGATCACCCGGTAACCGTGCGCCAGCAACATCCCCATCACCTCGTGGGCGGCGCGCTCCGGCCGGTCGCTGGCGCCCACCAGCGCGATCGTGCGCACGGTCTTCAGCAGGCGGGCGATGTCGGCATCATCGGTCAGCATCGGTCACAGCCCTACGGTCACGATCACGCCTTGCGCGATCTCGTCGAAGATGCCGGCAGCCTCACCGGTGAGCGGTTGCCCGGCATCGGCGGCCTCCCGCACCGCCATCTGCAGCGGGATGCGGCCCAGGAAGGGCACGCCCATCACGTCGGCCTCGCGCTCGGCGCCGCCATGGCCGAACGGGTCCGACACGTGGCCGCAGTTGGGGCAGCAATAGCCGGCCATGTTCTCCACCACGCCCAGCACGCGCACGCCGACATCGTTGAACATAGCGACCGCGCGGCGCGCGTCGATCAACGCGAGATCCTGCGGCGTGGAGACGATGACGGCGCCATCGGGCTTCAGTTTCTGCGCGAGGGTGAGCTGCACGTCCCCGGTGCCGGGCGGCAGATCGATCACCAGCACATCGAGCGCGCCCCAGTCACACTGCTCGACCATCTGCACCAGAGCCGAGGAAGCCATCGGTCCGCGCCACACGATCGCTTTGCCGGGATCGGTCATCATCCCCATCGAGAGGGCCTTGATGCCATGGCGCGTTTCGGGCTGCAGCCGGTCGCGCTCTACCCGGGCGCGGCCGGTGATGCCCAGCATGGTTGGCACCGAGGGGCCGTGAATGTCGGCATCCAGAAGCCCCACCTGCTGCCCGGCGCGGGCGAGGGCAAAGGCGAGGTTGGCGGCCACGGTGGATTTGCCCACCCCGCCCTTGCCGCTGGCGACCGCCACCAGCTTGCGGATGCCGGGCACCCTGGTCTCGATCGGGCGGGGGGCGCCGGCCGGGGCGGCGGCGCGGTCCGCCGTGAGGATGATGCGCACGGCACCCACACCGGCCACGCGCCGCAGGGCGGCTTCCACGGCGGCCTGCAAGCGTTCGGCGGCAGTGCGGTCAAGCCCATCGACGGCCAGCACCAGCCCCACCGTGCCATCGTCCTTGACCACGATGCCGGCAGCGCGGCCCGTTGCCAGCACGCTGGCGCTGTCGCGGCCGTCTGGGTCGGCAACGCTCGCCAATGCTGTCGTCACCGCATCTTTGAGGGACATGATCCTGGTCTTTCCTTGCGCCGGGGACATGATACGGATGCGAAAGGGTGGGCATGGTCGCCGGCGTCGCACCCGCGTCAGCCAATGCCCTCGCAATCCCGGTCCGGGGTTCGTATATAGTTGTTTCACGCGCACTGATAAGGCTTCCTCGTTCATGCCCTGGCAGAACAACGACACCGAAGACGGCAACACCGAGCCCGGCGGCGGCCCGCAGGCCAACCGGCCTGAAGGCAAGCCGTCCAATCCTTGGGGCGAAGGCCCGCCGCGTCGCCCGATGGGCAATCGCGGCCAGGGCCGCGGCGAGTTCGACGATCTCATCCGGCGCAGCCAGGAACGGCTGAAGACGCAGTTCGGCGGCGGTGGCGGCGGCGGTCCGGGCCGCTTTGGCGGTGGGCCGGGCGGCATCGACCTCAATGACGGGCGCTGGCTGTTGTGGGCTGGCGGCGCCATCGTGGCAGCGTGGATCGCGCTGGGCAGCTTCTATCGGGTCGACGCCCAGGAGCAGGCGGTGGTGCAGCGCTTTGGCCGCTATGTCGAAACCACCGGGCCAGGCCTGCACGTCAAGCTGCCGTGGCCGATCGACGCGGTGGAGCGCCGCAAGGTGGAGCAGATCAATGTCATCGACATCAGCTCGAGTGAGGGCGGCAACGAGAATCTGATGCTCACCGGCGATCAGAATCTGATCAACCTCGCCTATGCGGTGCGCTGGAAGATCCAGAACCCGGAAAATTTCCTCTATGAACTGCGCGACCCGGAAAAGACTGTTCGCGAAGTGGCCGAAAGCGCCATGCGCGCCGAGATCGCGCGCGCCTCGCTGAACGCCGCCCTGGGGCCGCAGCGCGCCCAAATCGCTGATCAGGTGCGCGAACGCATGCAGGAGCTGCTCGACAGCTACAAGTCGGGCATCGACGTGCGCGGCGTTGACATCAAGCAGGCCGATCCACCGGCCGCAGTGGACGGCGCCTTCAAGGACGTCTCGGCCGCCCAGCAGGACGCACAACAATATCTCAACCGGGCGCGCACCTATGCGCAGGCGCTGGTGGCGAAGGCCCAGGGTGATGCCGCCGCCTTTGATGCCGTCTATGCCCAGTACCGGCTGGCGCCCGAGGTGACGCGCAAGCGCATGTATCTGGAAACGATGGAAAAGGTTCTGTCCAAGGTGGACAAGACGGTGGTCGACGCCGGCAATGTCACGCCCTATCTGCCGCTGCCGGAACTGCGGCGGCGAGCGGCGGCGGCCCCGGCCCCGTCTCCTGCCACGCCGCCGGCCACCCGTTGAGGACGAGCGATGACTGCACTCACCCGCAACCCCGCCCTGCTCGCCGCCATCGGCTTCGGCATCGTCGTGCTGGGCATGAGCAGCCTTTACACCGTTCCGGAAACCCAGCAGGCCATCGTGCTGCGGCTGGGCAAGCCGGAGCGCATCATCAACGCCTATGATCCCAAGGCGCGGGTCGGTGAAACCGATGCCGGCCTGGCCGTGAAGGTGCCGTTCATCGAGAGCGTGAAGTTCGTCGAGAAGCGCATCATGGATCTCGACATCGATGCGCAGACGGTGCTGTCGACCGATCAGCTGCGGCTCGTGGTGGATGCCTTTGCGCGCTTCCGCATCGTCGATCCGCAGCGCATGGTGGAAACCGTGGGCAGCGAGGAGATGGCGGCCGACGCCCTGAAGCGCATCCTGGCTTCAAAGGTGCGCAACGAGCTGGGCAAGCAGCCATTTGCCGCGCTCCTGTCGCCCGAGCGCGGCGAGGTGATGGAGGAGATCCAGAGCTCGGTGAACGAACAGGCCAAGCAATATGGCGCCGAGATCATCGACGTGCGAATCAAGCGGGCCGATCTGCCAGCCGGCGCCACGCTGGAAGCCGCCTATGCGCGCATGGCTTCGGCCCGTGCACAGGAAGCAGCCACCATCCGATCGCAGGGCAACAAGCAGGCCCAGCTGGTGCAGGCCGAGGCCGACGCCCAGGCCGCCCGCATCTATGCCGACAGCTTCGGCAAGGATCCGGAATTCTATGCCTTCTACCGCGCGATGCAGGCCTATCGCACCACCTTCGAGGATGGCACCGGCCAGATCGTGCTGGGCCCCAACAACGAGTTCATGCGCGAGTTCGAGGGCAATCGGCGCAACCGGTAGGCCCCCGAAACCCAAGGTTCCACCGTTCATGCCCGGTTAGGCGTGTTGTTTCCATAAGGCACAGGCCCCGGAAGAGCTGCCCGAAATCTGCAACTCTGAAACGCTGCCAAGAGACTGTGAAGGACACAGATGACGAAGCTGCTGCACACCCTGGTTCCCGTTGCCATCCTGGTCACCGGTGCTGCCGCCATCGCGGTGGCCCAGCCGGCCGCGCAGCCGGCGCAGAACGCCCAGCCGCCGGCGGTGGCGATCGCGCCGCCGGGCGGCGCGCCGCGGAGCTTTGCCGATCTCACGGCCCGACTGGCGCCGGCCGTGGTCAACGTGTCGACGACCCAGAAGGTCGAGGTCGGCCGCATGCGGCGCTTCCCCGGCCAGCCCGGCAACCCGCTGGAGGAGTTCTTCCGGCGCTTCCAGGAACAGCAGGATGGCGGCGAGCCTGTCACGCGCGAGGCAACCAGCCTCGGCTCGGGCTTCGTCATCGCGCCCGATGGCTATATCGTCACCAACAACCACGTCATCTCATCGGGCCAGAGCCGCAACCAACCGGTCGATTCGATCACTGTCACCCTGGCTGACCGGCGCGAATACACCGCGCGGGTTGTTGGCCGCGATCCGCTGACCGATCTGGCCGTGCTCAAGATCGAGGCCACCGGCCTGCCCTATGTGCAGTTCGGCAACAGCCAGACGGTGCGCGTGGGCGACTGGTCGATTGCCATCGGCAACCCGTTCGGGCTGGGCGGCACCGTGACGGCCGGCATCATCTCGGCGCTGCACCGCGACATCGGCTCCGGCCAGTATGACCGCTATATCCAGACCGATGCCAGCATCAACCAGGGCAATTCGGGCGGGCCGCTGTTCGATCTGGCCGGCAACGTGATCGGCATCAACACGGCGATCTTCTCGCCCACCGGCGGCAATGTCGGCCTCGGCTTTGCCATTCCGGCCGAACTGGCCAAGCCGGTGGTGGACCAGCTGAAGGCAACGGGCACGGTCAAGCGCGGTTACCTGGGGGTCGCCATCCAGCGCATGACCGCCGATATCGCCGCCGGCCTCGGCCTGCCCAAGGACAAGGGCGAGATCGTCGCCAATGTTGAACCCACCGGCCCGGCCGCCCGCGCCGGCATCCGCCAGGGCGACGTGATCCTGTCGGTGGGTGGGCGCGAGGTCGATTACGACAACAGCCTGTCCTATCTGGTCGCCACCACGCCCATAGGCACCAGCGTGCCGATCGAGCTGCTGCGCGACGGCAAGCGCCAGCGGGTGACGGCGCTGATCGCCCAGCGCCCATCGGAACAGGTGGTGGCGCAGCGCGCCGGCCTGCCTGCCGACGAGGACGAGGACGCCGCGCCGGAAGCCGACACCAAGGCGCCCGGCATCGAAGCCGCCCGCGCCAGCCTGGGCATCACGCTGCAGCCGCTCACCGATACGCTGCGCCAGCAGCTGCGCCTCGACGAGAAGGTCGCTGGCGTGGTGATCGCCGGCATCAGCCCGTCGTCGGACGCGGCCACGAAGGGCCTGCAGCGCGGCGACATCATCCTGAAGATCGGCCAGAAGCCGGTGACGACGCCGGCTGAGGCCGCCGCAGCGGTGGATGCCGAGCGCAAGGCCGGCCGCGACACGGTGCTGATGCTGGTGCAGCGCGGCACCACGCCGCCGGTGTATCGCGGCGTCAAGCTGATCCCGGCCAAGTAAGTCCGGCGGGGGGAGCCAGACGGCTCCCCCCGCCCTCACAGCGCCTTCTCGAACACCCGGTAGGTGCGGGTGACGTGGCTTTCGATGGCGTCCGCGATGGAGCGCATCGGGCCATTGTCGTCGAGGATCCAGCCAATCTCGCCTTCGCTGGCGCCGAATTCGGCCACCGAGGCACGGCGGATATATTCGATCATCTGGAAGGCCATCAGCGACGCGACGCGGTGGCCCTGCAGCGATTTCCGGATGCCCATCAGCGGCACCCGCATCCGTCTCACCTTTGGCGCCCGCAGCCGCCACAGCAGCTTGGCCCAGCCGAATGGGAACAGCTCCCCATTGAGGTCGCCGGTCAGTTCGTTGATGTCGGGCAGGGTGATCATGAACCCAACCGGCACGCCTTCATACTCGGCGATGCGCACCAGATCTTCGAAGATGATGGGCTTAAGCTTCTTGCCGACATAGGCGATCTCGCGCGGGGTCAGCGGCACGAAGCCCCAGTTGTCGGACCAGGCATCGTTGAGGATGTCGAGAATCAGTGCGGCTTCCTGATCGAACTTCGCCTTGTCGACTGGGCGGGTGACCAGCTTGGCGTTGCGTTCTGAAAAGGCGACGATGCGCTGCACCATTTCGGGGAAGGGGCCTGCGATCGGCAGCGACCAGCAGTGCAGATCCTTGATGCCGACATGGCCGTGGGCGGTGACCAGCCGTTCGTAGTAGGAGCGGTGATGCCCCATCATCACGGTGGGCGGCCCCTCGAAGCCCTGGACCAGCAGGCCGGGCTCGTCCCAGATCGACAGGCTGAACGGCCCCAGCGCCCGCGTCATGCCCTTGGCGCGCAGCCAGGCTTCGACCGTGTCGAGCAGCGCATCGGCCAAGGCCTGATCATCGATGCATTCGAACATGCCCCAATGGCCGGTGCCGGGCCCGCCGCCGGGGCTTTCGGGCCGCAGTACCAATTGATCGACCTGCGCCGAGATGCGGCCCACCACTGCGCCATTGCGCTCCGCCAGCCAGAAGGCCGCCTCGGCATGTTCGAACCAGGGGTTGGTCTTGAGCCCGCCGATGAGGCCGTGCACCTCCGATTTCAGCGGTGGCACCCAGTTGGGATCATCGGCATAGAGACGCCACGGCAGGTTGACGAAGGCCTTGCGGTCGGCCGCGGTCACGACAGGGCGGATGGAAATGCTGCTCATCGCCGGCGGTGATAGGCGGCAATCGCGGCAAAATGGCGGCGCGCTATTCTTCGGTCCGGATCAGCACCGCTTCACCGATCAGAAGGAACAGAAGGAATGGCGCCCACGCCGCCATCAGCGGCGGCACCGTTCCGAAATTGCCCATGGCCAGGCTGAAATTGTCGGCCACGAAGAAGGCGAAGCCCAGCGCCATCCCGATCACCGCGCGCACGAACAATTTGCCTGACCGCGCCAGGCCAAAGGCCGCCACCGCGCCCAGCAGCGGCATCAACACCGCTGACAGCGGCCCGGAAATCTTGTGCCAGGCGGCCGCTTCCAGCACGTCGGTCGGCTTGCCGGCGGCGCGCTGCTCACCGATCTGCGGCCACAGCTCCCACAGCGGAACATAATTGGGGTTGATGCTGCTGGTGGTGAACTGGCGCGGCACCACGTCCGTGGGAAAGTCCAGCCGTTGGCGCCGTTCCACCGTGCCGCTGGCCACGTCGAACAGCCGCACGTCGTCCAGTCGCCAGCCAGTGCTGATCGGGGTGGCGCGATCTGCCATCACCACTTGCACCAGCCGGTTATCGGCCCGGTCATAGATGGTGACGTCCCGCAAGCGGGTGGCGTTGCCGCGCCCGCTCACGCGATCGGCGTGGAACAGGTCGTCCCCGCCACGCACCCAGCTCTGTGCCGGTTTGGGAACGGTCTTGGGCAGCTTGCGGAACTCATTGTCCTGCCAGGCCTTCAATGTGGCGCTGGCGCGCGTGGCGATGCGCTCGTTCCACACGAAATTGGCCGCCGCCACGCCCAATGCGGCCACCATCAGCGGTGCGAGTATGTGGTGCGCTGAAAGCCCGGCCGCCTTGAAGATCACCACCTCGCTGTTCTGGTTCAGGGTCGCCAGCGTCACCAGGGTCGCCAGCAGCACCGAAAAGGGCAGGAACAGCTGCACGATCTGCGGCGCGCGCAAGGACACATAGACCCACAGGTCTGCCTCGCTGTTGCCCGGCGCCGCCAGCACCTTGCCGCTTTCCGACAACAGGTCGAGCGCCTGCAGGATCACGGTGAGGCCGATGATGAAGGCCGCTACCCTGACCAGGAACATGCGGGCCGTGTACCAGGCGATGGTGCGGGACGGGAAAATCGCCATGCCGCTCAGCCCGCCGACAGCACGTCGTCAGACCAGCGGGTGCGCCGCACCAGCCGCGCCGCCAGGCCCGACACCAGGGCGGTGACCTTGCCGAACCAACGATCGAGCGCGCCGATCGGCTGCCCGCCCGGCCGGCCCAGCACATGGTAGAGCCACAGCGCCAGGCCGAAGAACAGCGCGAACGGCACCCATTGCGCCAGCAACGGATCGACCCGGCCCAGCGCGCCCATCCGCTCCCCATACTCTGTGAACTTGTGGAAAGTGACGAGCGCGATGATCGACAGGAACACGCCCAGCGCCGAGGTCGAGCGTTTCGGTGGCACCGCCATGGCAATCGCCAGGAAGGGGAGCACGAACATGATCACGCACTGCACGATGCGGCGGTGGAAGGTGGCCGCCGCGCCGCGCCGCTCGTCAGGGTTGGCGCTGGTCAACATGGTGCGGGCCAGTTCCGGCAGCGTGGCTTCCAGATTGCCTTCGCCGCGCTTGCGGAACGCCGCCATCTCCGGCAGCCGGATCGGCAGGTCGTGTTGCTGGAAGCTGAGCACGCGCGGCGTCGCCGTGGCATCGGGACTGTGAATCAACGTGCCGTCCTGCAAGCGCAGCAGGATATATTCGGGGTCATCGGTGGCGAGGAAGGTGCCCCGGGCGGCGGTGGCGGCGATCGTCTGCCCATCCTTGCCGTCCGGGCCCTTCTGGGCAGCGCGGACGAACAGGCCCCTGAGATCGGCGCCCTGCTCGCGCGATTCCTCCACCCGCAGCGTCATGCCGCCGCCCAGGTTGGCGAACTCGCCGACCTTGATCGACGCGCCAAGTGCGCCGGAGCGCAGCTCGAACCGCAGATTTTCATAGGCATAGCGGGTCACTGGCTGCAGCCAGCCGACAATGCCGAAATTCACCACCGCGAACACCGCGGCAAAGATGAACGGCACCCTGAGCAGCCGGCCATAGGACACGCCGACCGCCAGCAGCGCATCCAGCTCCGAGGTGGTGGCCAGCCGGCGGAAGGCCAGCAGCGTGCCCAGCATCACCCCGATGGGAATGCCCAGCGACAGATATTCGGGCAACAGATTGCCCAGCATCCGCCAGACGACACTGACCGGGCCGCCTTCGTTGATGACGAAATCGAACAGCCGCAGCATGCGGTCCAGCACCAGCAGCATGGCTGCCACCACCAGCGTGCCGATCAACGGCACGAGGATGAGGCTGAACAGATAGCGATCGATGCGCTTGGTCACGCCGCAATGCATCCCTCACCGGGCGCAGGCGGCGACCGGGCGGCTATGCTATACCCGCCCGAAATGGCCCAGTCATGAACAATTAGGCCATGAACAATCAGGCGGCTTGCGACTCCACCAGCGGCAGCCGGCAGCGGGCAGCAGCTTCGGCAAAGCGGCCCAGCACCGTGTCGATCTGCTCGTTCGAGTGCAGGGCGCAGATCGAGCAGCGCAGCAGGAACACGCCGGCCGGCGTGGCGGGTGGCCGGCTCATGTTCACATAGACACCCAGCTCGATGAGGGTGGACCACATCAGCGCGGTGGTCTCCTGGTTGGGCATCAGCACCGAGACGATGGCGCTTTCCGGCGTCTCGGTGGCGAGCTTGAAGCCGCGCGCCTTCAGGCCGCCATGCAGACGACGGGTCGCCTCCCAAAGCCGGGCGCGCTTGTCGTGCGCGGTCATCAGCTTCCGGATGGAGGTCGCGGCGCAGGCCACCACGGCTGGCGGCAGCGAGGCGGTGAAGGTGTAGGGCCGGCAGACCAGCCGCAGGATCTCGAACTTGGGGTGGTTGGAGACGCAGAAGCCGCCCACCGTGCCGACCGACTTCGAGAAGGTGCCCACCACGAAATCGACATCGTCGGCGACGCCTTGTTCCTCATAGACGCCGCGGCCGTGCTCGCCGAAGAAGCCCATGCCGTGGGCTTCATCGACCAGCACCATGGCGCCGTGCGCCTTCGCAATGGCGACCAGTTCCGGCAGCGGCGCGATGTCGCCCAGCATCGAATAGACGCCTTCCAGCACCACCAGCTTGCCGGCATCGGCCGGCAGCCGCTTCAGGCGCTTTTCCAGGTCGCCGGCATCGTTGTGGCGGAAGCGCACGATGTCGGCGTTCGACATCTTGCAGCCGTCATAGATGGAGGCATGGCTGTCGGCATCGAGGATGATGAAATCGCCCTTGCCGGCCAGCGTCGAGACCATGCCGAGATTGGCCTGGTAGCCGGTGGAGAACACCATCGCATGGGAAGTGCCATAGAAGTCCTTCAGCGCCTCCTCGCACGCCGCGTGGGTCTGATAGGTGCCATTGAGCACACGGCTGCCGGTGGTGCCGGCACCAAATTCCCGCAGCGCGGTCTCGCCGGCGGCGATCACGTCGGGATCGAAGGTCATCCCCATGTAGTTGTAGGTGCCGAGCAGGATGGTGTGGCGGCCCTTGATGATGGCTTCGGTGGGGGAAATCACCTTTTCCATCACGATGCCGAACGGATCGCGGATGCCGGTGGAGAGCAGCCCGGCATGCTCGGCGATCAGCGAGTCATACTTGCTGAGCAGGTCGACGGTCATGTCGTCAGCCCTTCTTCTGAACCAGGCCGTGCACGGCATCCGCCACCTGCCCGATGGTCTCCAGATCGGGCAACATGTTCAAGGGGATCATGATGTCCCATTCGTCTTCCATGCTGGCCACCAGGTCCATCACAGTCAGGCTGTCCATCTCCATGTCACCTGCGAAGGTGGTGGCCTCCAGCAGCGGCACCTTCTTGGTGTTGAGCGGCTCGATCAGCTCGATGATGCGGGCATAGACAGCAGAGCGGTCGGTCATCTGGGTTCCGGGTCAGTGAAGGGACGTTGCGTGCCTTTGCCCCCACATCATGGCCAAATTGCGGAGCGGCTCACAGCCAGCCGCGTGCTCGGTAATCGCGCACCGTGTCGGCCATGCCAGACGCGAGATCGAAACGCGGCTGCCACAGATCGGCAATGCGGGCGTTGCCGCCGCGCGCCACCCAGTCGGGATGGGCAAGATAGCGGGCGCGGTCCCGGCTGAGCCTTGGCAGCTGGCCGCGCCAACCGGCGATGCGGCTGGCAACGGCAGCAGCGCCAGCCAGCAGGGCATCGCCCACCGGGATCATGCGCACGCCCCTCCGGCCCAGCGCCGCGGCGATGGCGCCGGCATGATCGGCGTGGGTGTGGCCGCCGCGCGCACCTGCACCATCGTCCAGCTCC
>NZ_WMHO01000007.1 GCF_010994245.1 Sandarakinorhabdus rubra | reverse complement strand
GGCGCGGCGGCCATGGCGCTGGCTGCCACGCAAAGCGCCACGCCGGCCAGCCAGTGGCGGGCCGGGCGCAAGCGCGCACGCGGGTGCACGACCGAGTCGATCGCAGCGTTCATCAGTGCACCATAACAACAGCCATGGCCTTCGCCCATATCCCAATGAACGTATCTGCCGGGTGAACATTCCCCCCGCACGCTTTTGGCGCTGTGTGTGGCGGAGTCCACACAGGCCCTGCTGCCCGCTTTCGCAGGCTTCGTCCCCGTGGCGGGCTTGGCGGGGCCGGTGCAACATGGCAGAAGGCCCCCCAGATGGCACTCGCCGGGCCGAACCGGCAGCACAAGAAGGGTTTGCCCATGCGGCGTTACGCATCCCTGGTTTTCCTGTCCGCGCTGGCAGTGATGGCGCCGGCCTGCGGGTCCAAGAAGGCCAAGCTGTCGCAGGAAGCGCCGCCGCGCATCACCACCATCGGCATCAACGCCTATTTGTGGCGCGCCGCGCTCGATACCATCGGTTTCATGCCGCTCACGCAGGTGGATTCCAATGGCGGCGTGATCATCACCGATTGGTATGTCTCGCCGCAGAGCGCCAATGAACGGGTGAAGGTGACGATCACCGTGCTCGATACCGTGCTGCGCGCCGATGCCCTGAAGGTCAACGTGCAGCGCCAGACCCTGGGTGCAACCGGCTGGGCGGAAGCCAATGTGCGCGCCGGCACCGTGCAGCGGCTGGAAGAAGCCATTCTGGCCAAGGCGCGGGACCTGCGGCGCGCCTCCGTCGCACCGGGCCGGTGAGCGCACCACTCAACTCGTCACGAACGCATCAACATGTCGCGATTTGATCACCAGGCCGCCGAGGCGCGCTGGCAGGCCGTGTGGGCCGAACGCCAGAGCTTTGCCGCGCGCGACGACAGCCCGCGACCCAAGGCCTATGTGCTTGAGATGTTTCCCTATCCATCGGGGCGCATCCACATGGGCCATGTGCGGAACTATACGTTTGGCGACGTGATGGCGCGCACCCGCCGGGCGCAGGGCTTTGAAGTGCTGCACCCGATGGGCTGGGACAGTTTCGGCATGCCGGCCGAGAACGCGGCAATGGAAAAGGGCGTCCACCCTGGCAACTGGACGCGCGCCAACATCGCGGCCATGCGCGCCCAGCTCCAGCGGCTGGGCTTCGCGTTGGACTGGAGCCGCGAGCTGTCCACCTGTGAGCCCGATTATTATGGCCAGGAACAGGCGCTGTTCCTCGACATGCTGGCCGCCGGCCTGGTCTATCGCAGGGAATCGGCGGTGAACTGGGACCCGGTCGACATGACCGTGCTGGCCAACGAGCAGGTGATCGACGGCCGCGGCTGGCGCTCCGGGGCGCTGGTCGAGCGGCGCAAGCTCAACCAGTGGTTCCTCAGGATCACCGATTTCGCGGAGGATCTGCTGGACGGGCTGAAGGGCCTCGACCAGTGGCCCGAGAAGGTGCGGCTGATGCAGGAGAACTGGATCGGCAAATCGACCGGGCTGAAGTTCACCTTCCAGGTTCAGGCCTCCCCACCGCTTGCCGGTGGGGAAAACGGGGAATTTGGTTCGTTCGACGTGTTCACCACCCGGCCCGACACGTTGTTCGGCGCCAGCTTTGCCGCCATTGCCGCCGATCATCCGATGGCCCAGCAATGTGCCGCCGGCAACCCGGCACTGGCGGCCTTCATCGCCCAATGCCAGGCTGGCGGCACGGCCGCCGCCGACATCGAGACCCAGGAAAAACTGGGCTTCGACACCGGGTTGAGCGTGGTCCACCCGCTCGATCCCGCGCTGCGCCTGCCGGTCTTCGTCGCCAATTTCGTGCTGATGGACTATGGCACAGGCGCCCTGTTCGGCTGCCCGGCGCACGACCAGCGTGACCTTGATTTTGCCCGCAAATATCAGCTGCCCGTGATCCGTGTGGTGGCCGCGCCCGGTGAGGAGACCGCCCCCATCCACGACGAGGCCTACACCGGCCCCGGACGGATGGTGAACTCGCGCTGGCTCGATGGCATGACCGCAGACGAGGCGCGCGCCGCCGTCATCGCGCGCGCCGAGGCGGAAGGCTGGGGCCAGGGCGTGACGCAATATCGACTGCGCGATTGGGGTGTCAGCCGTCAGCGTTACTGGGGCACGCCGATCCCGATCATCCATTGCG
The DNA here is from genome assembly GCF_010994245.1 of Sandarakinorhabdus rubra. Taxonomy (GTDB): domain Bacteria; phylum Pseudomonadota; class Alphaproteobacteria; order Sphingomonadales; family Sphingomonadaceae; genus Sandarakinorhabdus; species Sandarakinorhabdus rubra. The sequence continues at coordinate 24,294 of NZ_WMHO01000007.1, read as the reverse complement.
AGATCTGTGGCGCCGTGCCGGTGCCCAAGAAGCAGCTGCCTGTCACCCTGCCGGAGGACGTGACGTTCTACGTGCCCGGCAACCCGCTCGATCGCCACCCGACGTGGAAGCATGTCGATTGCCCGCAGTGCGGCAAGCCGGCCCGGCGCGAGACCGATACGCTCGATACCTTCACCAACAGCTCCTGGTATTTCATCCGCTTTGCCAGCGCGCCCGATGATCGCCCGTTCGATCCGGCGGTGGCCGCCCAGTGGCTGCCGGTGGGCCAGTATATCGGCGGTGTCGAGCACGCCATCCTGCATCTTCTCTACGCCCGCTTCTGGACGCGCGCCCTGCAGCGCATCGGCAAGCTGGATGTGGCCGAGCCCTTTGCCGGGCTGTTCACGCAGGGCATGGTGACGCACGAAACCTACAGCCGGCCGCAGGCGGAAGGCCTGCCACCGATCTGGTTCGCGCCAGACGAGGTGGAGCGCAGCGCCAGCGGCGCCACGCTGAAGGCCGATGGCGCGCCCGTCGAGGTGGGCCGCGTCATTAAGATGTCGAAATCCAAGAAGAATGTCATCGATCCCGATGCCATTCTGGGCCGCTATGGCGCCGATGCCGTGCGCTGGTTCATGCTGTCGGACAGTCCGCCGGAGCGTGATCTCGCCTGGTCGGAGGCCGGTATCGATGGCGCCTGGCGTTTCGTGCAGCGCGTGTGGCGGCTGGCCAACGACAATGCCGCCCCGGCCGCCGGCGATGCCGATTCTCGGTTGGACCGGCAGGTGCATCGCACCATCGCGGCAGTGACCGGCGATATCGATCGCCTGCAGTTCAACAAGGCGGTGGCCCGGCTCTATGAACTGGTCAGTGCCCTGGAACGCGCAGCGCCCAGCCCCAGCCGCCGCGCCGGGGTGATCGCCGTTGTCCAGCTGGTGGCGCCGATGACACCGCATCTGGCCGAAGAGGCCTGGGCGCTGCTCGGCCAGCCGGGCCTGGTGTGCGATGCCGCATGGCCCGTGGCGGATCCGGCGTTGCTGGTGGACGATGAAGTGACCATCGCCGTGCAGGTGAATGGCAAGTTGAAGGGCGATTTCAGCGCGGCCAAGGGCAGCGACCGGGCGACGCTGGAGACCGCAGCCTTGGCCCTGCCCGGCGTGCAGCGCACACTTGACGGCAAGCCGGCGAGGAAGATCATTGTGGTGCCCGATCGCCTGGTGAACATCGTTGCCTGATCTGCGCTGCCTCTTGCTGGTACCCGCCGCCCTGGCGCTGGCCGGCTGCAACCTGAAGCCGGTCTATGCCGGTGGCGGGGCGTCGGCCCCGGCCACGCTGCTCGCCGATATCGGCATCGCGCCCATCCCGGAACGCTCCGGCTTCATGGTGCGCCAGGCGCTGGAGGAGCAGTTCGGTCGCCCCGCCGCCAGCCCGCGCTATCGGCTGGAAGTCGTGCTCGACGACCAGATCACTGCCTTTGGTCTGCGCGGCGATTCCTCGGCCGCGCGCGAGCGCCGCACATTGCGGGCCCGGTTTCGCCTGGTGGACGGCACCAGCAACGAAGTGCTGGTGGACGATACCGCGTCCGCCGATGCCGGCATCGACCGCGTCAGCTCCAACTTTGCCGTCGTGGCGGCCGAGACCATGGCGCTGGAGCGGCTGTCCACCGATATCGCCCGCCAGATCAGCGCGCGGCTGGCCCGCTATGCCCGTGCCCGACAGGGGTGAGGCCCGCCGGCCTGAGGGGGGCCAGTGAAGATCGACCCCGGCCGGGCAGCGGGCTTTGCCACATCCTGGCCGGCCGAGGTGCGGCTGCTGCTGCTGCACGGACCCGATGAATCGGCCTCCCGCGATCTCGCTGGCCAGATTGCGGCGGGGCAGGCGAAATCCGGCGCCGGCATCACCGATCTGATCGGCGCCGCCCTGAAGGATGATCCCCAGGCTCTTGTCGCTGCCGTCACCAGCCTGTCGATGTTCGGCGACCGTGAACTGCTGAGGCTCGATGGTCTGGATGATGGTGGAACGGCTGCCGTGGAGTTGCTGCTGGCCGGGCCGGCCGGCCACCCGGTGCTGGCCACCGCCGGCTATCTGCGCAAGGGCAGCACACTGCTGGCGATGGCCGAAGCCCACCCCGCCATCGCCGCCTGCATGAACCGCGAGCCGCGGGCCGAGGATGCGCCTGGCCTGCTGGGGGCGATGGCCGCGCCGCTGGGCCTGAGGATGGACCGCGAAGTGGCGGCTCGCCTGTTCGAAGCCAGCGAGGGCGATCGGCTGGTGCTGCGCCGCGAGTTGGAAAAGTTCGCGCTTTATAAGAATGCCGCGCCCGAAGCTCCGCAGCGCCTCACGCTGGAGGACGTGGCGGCGCTTGGGGCCGACACTGGGGAGGCGGAGCTGTTTGCACCCATCGGCGCCGTCACCACCGGCGACATGGAAACGGTAGCCGAGCTGGTGGCGCGCCTGCCCGATGGCGTGGGCATCCCGTTGTTGCGGGCACTGGAGCGGCGGTTCGCGCAGCTGGCACAGCTGCGGGCCGAGGTTGATCGCGGCCTGTCACCGGCAGCGGCGGTCGACAACGCCCGTCCTCCGGTTTTCTTTCGAGAAAAGTCCTTCTATATCAAGGCATTGATAATATGGAGCCAGCGCCTGTTGGCCGCAGCGCTCGCTGATGTCCTGGCAGCCGAACGGAACATCAAGGCCGGGGGCGGCGTGGCTGATCTGGGTGTGCAGCAGCTGCTGCTCGACCTGACACGGCGCGCGGCGATGGCGGAACAGCGGTCGCGCTGATCAGCAGACGCCCCTGATTAGCCAACACCAAGCCGCGCGCACAGCAGATCGAGTTGATCAAGATCGGCGAAGCGGATGGTGAGGCTGCCGCTGCTGGCCCCGGCGGCAATGGTCAGTGCCACCGGCATTCCCAGTGCTTCGGCAAGCTGTTCCTCCAGCGCCTCGCTGTTGGGGTCTGACGGGCCAGTGGCGGCCGCGGCCGGGGCGCTGGTTCGCCCGGCGCGGGAAGGTGGGCGCTGGCCAGCCACCAGCTGTTCCAGAGCACGGACCGACAGCCCCCCGGCCACGGCCTTGGCCGCCAGCGCTTCGGCATCCTCGGCGCCCACCAGCGCCCGCGCATGGCCCATGGACAGACTGCCGGCTTCCACCAGCGCCTGAACCTTTGGCGGAAGATCAAGCAATCTCAACAGGTTCGTGAGGTGACTCCGGGATTTGCCGACAATCTGGGCCAGTGCCGCCTGGGTGTGGCCGAACTCGCCGATCAGCCGCTGATAGCCGCGTGCCTCTTCGATGGCGTTGAGATCGGCGCGCTGCACATTCTCGATCAGGGCAATCTCGGCCACCTCCCGCTCATCGAGTTGGCGGACGACAACCGGCATCTCGTGCAGTCCGGCCGACTGGGCAGCACGCCAGCGGCGTTCCCCGGCGATGATCTGGTGGCGGCCACCGTGCGGCCTGACCAGGATCGGTTGCAGGATGCCGTGGGCCCGCACGGACGTCACAAGTTCGGCCATCGCATCGTCATCGAAATTGCGGCGGGGTTGGGCGGGATTGGGCATGATGTCCGCCACCGGCAGCTGCACAACGCCCGGCGCGTTGACGGGGGGCGGCGCCGCGATATCCTCCAGCAGGGCGGACAGCCCGCGACCCAGGCCGGACTTGCGCTTGCTGTCGGTCATCGCCTTCTCCATCTTGAGGTCGGCGGCGGTCAGGCCGCCAGCTCCGGCTCGATGCGGACGAGCAGTTCGCGGGCGAGGGCCAGGTAGGCCTCGGAGCCGGCGCAGCGGCTGTCATAGATCAACGCCGGCACGCCATGGCTCGGCGCTTCCGACAGACGGACATTGCGCGGCACCTGGGTTTTCAGCACCTTGGCGCCCATCACGGCGCGGACATCGGCACAGACCTGGTCCGACAGGCGGTTGCGGCGATCCACCATGGTGAGAACGATGCCGAGCAGTTCAAGGCGGCGATTGAGGTTGGTCTTCACGCGCTCGATCGTGCTCAACAACTGCGACAGGCCTTCGAGCGCGAAGAATTCGCTCTGGAGTGGCACCAGAACATTATCTGCTGCGACCAGCGCATTCACCGTGCCAAGGCCCAGCGACGGCGGACAGTCGATGAGGACGAAATCGAACGGTGGCAGGGTCGCCAAGGCATCGGCGAGACGGTGCGTACGGCGATCCGCATCGACCAGCTCAACCTCTGCGCCCGACAGCGACGCGGTCGCGGGGAGCAGCGACAGGCCGGGTATCCCGGTCTCCCGGATGGCGCGGGCTGCCGTGGAGCGGCCGATCAGCACCTCGTAGAGAGAGGGCTCGCGCCCCTTGCGGTCAAGCCCGAGGCCAGTGGAGGCGTTGCCTTGGGGATCGGCATCAACCACCAGCACGCGTTTACCGATGGCGGCGAGCGCGGTGGCGAGATTGACCGTCGTTGTGGTCTTGCCCACTCCGCCTTTCTGGTTGGCGATGGCGATGATCATCGGCGTTTCACCTTCGTCGCAACCACGATCCGGGCGTGGGAATCAGTCTGGCTGGGAATCAGCTCATGCTGAAAGTGGAATCGCTTGGCCGCGCTGGCAAGCTCTTCCTGCACGCGAGCCCCCTTTGGCAGCAGCCACCGCGTGTCTGGCCCGGCAAACCGGAGGCCCCAATCGAACAAGATGTCCAGCGCCGCGGCGGCGCGCGCCGTGATGATGTCGAATCGGCTGGCCCTCAGGGCTTCGATTCGCACATTGGCCACCGTCACCTGCGCTGCCGTGCCGGTGTCTTGAGCCACCTGTTCGAGGAAGCGGCATTTCTTGCTGATTGATTCAACCAGGACCAGTTCGGCAGTCGGGTCAAGGATGGCAATCACCAGTCCCGGAAAGCCGCCACCGGCGCCGATGTCCAGCCACCGCTTGCCCGTGCCGGCGATGGGCAGCAGTTGCGCTGAATCGCGAAAATGCCGGTCCCAGACATGGGGCAGGGTGGATGGTCCCACCAGGTTCATCCGCTCCTGCCATTCCGTCAGCAAGGCAGCATAGCAGTCCAGCCGCGCCAATGTTTCACGTGAAACATTCCAGTCGGCTGCGAAGGCGGCGCGCTGGCCGACCACATCCATCAGGCCGCCTTGCGACTGGCGTGGGGCAAGAGCGCAATCAGCGCCGCCGGGGTGACGCCCGGCACACGGCTGGCAGCGCCAATGGTGGCCGGGCGGGCGCGCGATAGTCGTTCCACCATCTCGGCCGACAGGCCAGGGATGGCGGCATAGTCGAGGCCGCCTGGTAGCCGAAGCGCTTCGTCACGCTTCAGGGCGGCCACCTCCGCTTCCTGCCTGGCGACATAGGCCGCATAGTTTGCGTCCACCGCGAGGCTTTCCAGCAGGCTGTCGGGGATCTCCGAGAGGGCGGGCCACACCTGCCGCGCCGCAGCAAGGGTCACCGCCGGAAAGCGCAGCCATTCGAACAGGCTGCGGACCTGCCCGTCCTGCCGCACGGCGATGCCATGCTGGGCCAGTTCATGCGGTGAGGCAGAGAGGCTGTTCAGGAGCGTGCGGGCAGCAGCGCGCTCCGCCTGGCGCGCCGTGAACAGTGTCGCCGGGCCGCCGGCCACCAGGCCCAGGGCAATGCCTTCGGGCGTCAGCCGTTCGTCGGCATTATCGGCGCGCAGGCGGAGCCGATACTCGGCGCGGCTGGTGAACATCCGATAGGGCTCGGCGACGCCGTGGGTGATCAGATCGTCGATCATCACCCCGATATAGGCCTGGGTGCGATCAAGCTGCAGGTTCTGAAGGCCCAGAGCGTAGGCGGCAGCATTGGCGCCCGCCACCAGGCCTTGGGCAGCTGCCTCCTCATAGCCAGTGGTGCCATTGATCTGCCCGGCGAGGAACAGGCCTGGCACATCCTTGGCGGCCAGTCCCGCGTTCAAGGCGCGCGGATCGACATGATCATATTCAATGGCATAGCCGGGCCGCAGTATGCGGACCTGTTCCAGCCCCCGGATGGTGGCCATGAAGGCCTGCTGGACCGCCAGCGGCAACGAAGTCGACAGGCCATTGGGATAGATACTGATGTCGTCATAGCCTTCCGGCTCGAGAAACACCTGGTGACCATCCCGGTCGCCGAAGCGCACCACCTTGTCCTCGATGGATGGGCAGTATCGCGGCCCCACCGAATCGATGTGGCCGCCATAGAGCGCCGAATCCCCCAAGTGCGCACGAATGATCTTGTGGGTTTCCCCATTGGTGCGGGTGACGGCGCAGGGCAGTTGCGGGCGCGCACTACCACTGCCGGCGCGGCTGAACCTGGGATCGTCGCCGTCGCCATGCTGCCAATCAAGCAGCGACCAATCAATGGTGCGGCCATCGAGACGTGCGGGGGTGCCGGTCTTCAAGCGACTGACCGGCAAGCCCAGCCTGCGCAAGGTCTCGCCCAGATTCGACGCCTGGGCGCCAACCCGGCCTCCGGACTCGCGCTGGCTGCCAATGTGCATCATGCCGCCAAGGAAGGTGCCAGTGGTCAGCACCACGGCCGCCGCCTCGAGCGGGCCGTCGCTGGTGTCCACCCCGACAATTCGGCCCTGGTCCAGTCGCAAGCCTTCGGCTCCGGCGACGATGAGGGTGAGCAAGGGGAGCTCGCTCAGGACCTCCTGCATCGCGGCCCTGTACAGGCGGCGATCGACCTGGGCGCGTGGGCCATGCACGGCGGGACCCTTGGAGCGATTGAGCAAGCGCGCCTGCAAGCGTGCCGCGTCGGTGACGCGGCCCATGACGCCGCCCAACGCATCAATCTCGGTGACGAGATGGCCCTTGCCAATGCCGCCAACGGCGGGATTGCAGGACAAGGTGCCGGCGTCGTCAGGCCGCAGGGTGACCAACGCCACGCGCGCGCCGCGTCGCGCTGCCGCCGCGGCAGCTTCGCAGCCGGCATGACCGGCGCCCACGATGATCACGTCAAATGCGCGCATGGCTGCTCCATAGCGAGTCCGCGCCGATGTTTCACGTGAAACATCAGGCGTTCCGGCGCGACGCTACTTGCCGATACAGAAGCGGCTGAAAATGCGGTCCAGCACGTCGTCCACGCCAACTCGGCCGGCGATCCTGCCGAATGCATGGGCGGCGGCACGCAGCCATTCGGCGCGCAGCACTGGCTCGGGCGCCTCGGCTGCGGCAAGCAAGGCGGCTTCCGCCTCGGCAAAGGCGGCGCGATGGCGGGCGTGGGCCAGCAGGGCCGGTTCGCCGGGTCGGGTGGCCGCCTGCGCCCAGTCGACCAGCCAGTTGCGCAATGTCTTCAGCCCCGCGCCGGTAACGACAGACACGGCGATAGCTCCCGCTGGCAGCACGTCTGGTTCGCCAAGATCTATCTTGTTCACCACCAGCAGGCCGTCCGAGCTGGCGGTTGGAACCTCGTCTGGCGTTGCAACGGTGATGACGAGGTCGGCAGCGGCGGCGCGGTCCCGGGCTCGGGCGATTCCCAAGGCCTCCACCGGGTCTTCGGTCTCACGCAGGCCGGCGGTGTCGATCAGCACGGCAGCCACCCCGCCCAGGTCGAGCGGCACCTCAAGGGCATCGCGCGTGGTCCCCGGAATGGCGGTTACGATGGCGACATCGCGCATCGACAAGGCGTTGACCAGGCTGGACTTCCCGACATTGGGCGGACCCGTCACGGCGATGGTGAGGCCGTCGCGAATGCGGGCGGCGCGGTTCGAGTCGGCCAGCAGGCCGGCGAGCTCGCTGGCCATGGCGACCAGCTGTTCGCGGGCCGCTTCGTCCAGCCGCTCGGCCACGTCGGCCTCGTCTTCCGCGAAGTCCAGCGCGGCCTCCGCTTCCGCCAGAACCGCAAGGCAGCGCTCCCGCCACCCTTCCGCAAGTCGGGTCAGCGCCCCGCCCGCGAGCGCAAGGGCCTGGCTGCGTTGGCTGGCCGTCTCAGCGGCGACCAGATCGGCGAGGCCCTCTACCTGCGCCAGGTCCATGCGACCGTTGGCGAAGGCACGGCGCGTGAACTCTCCCGGCTCGGCGAGCCGCACATCGGGCAGGGCAGTGAGCGCGGCGAGCACCCCGGTGACCACCGCTGGCCCGCCGTGCAGGTGCAGCTCGCCGAGATCCTCGCCGCTCGCCGTGGCCGGGCCGGGAAAGATGGCGACGAGAGCGGTGTCCAACAAGATGCCCTTGGTCGGATCGTGCAATGGCCGCAGCGACAGGCGACGGGGTGGCGGCAGTGGGCCGGCCAGAGTTGCAATCGCGCCGTGCGCGGCAGGGCCGGACACCCGGATCACGGCAATAGCCGATGGTGGCCGGCCACTGGCCAGCGCCACGATCGTTGCCGTCACCTTGTTCAGCCCTGCTTGCCGGCGTTGCCTGTCATGCCGGCCAGGAACAGCTTCTGCCACTGTTCGAATCCGCCGGCGATGCCCGGCGCCCAGGTGCGCATCAACTTTTCCCAGTCTGCCGGGGTAATGCCGTCAGTCATCGCGGCCTTCATGCGATCCAGATAGACATCATGCAGCGGCCCGAGGTCGGGCAGGCCAAAGAAGGCGCGCGCCTCTTCGGGCGTGCAGTCGATATCAAAGCTGATCTTCATGCGCGCTTTGCCTCTGTTGCTTGCCTCGCTAGTGTAGCGGCTGCCGGGCCAAGGCGGCAAGCCATTGCCGATTCGTCTACGGCACGGAATTTCAGAGACTTACCGCGCAGCATGGAGTGGGCGATGAAGGCGATCCGGATCGAGGTGCAGGGCGGCCCAGAAGTGATGCAGTGGCACGACATCACGCTGCCGCCGCCCGCTGCCGGCGAAGTCCGGCTGCGCCACACCGCGATCGGCCTCAATTTCATCGACACCTATCACCGCTCGGGCCTTTATCCCTTGCCGCTCCCCAGCGGGCTGGGGCTGGAGGCGGCCGGCGTTGTGGAGGCGGCCGGCGAGGGCGTGTCGCTGCAGCCGGGCACCCGCGTCGGCTATTGCTGGGGACCGATCGGCGCCTATGCCACGCACCGCAATATTCCTGCGGCCATGCTGGTGCCGCTGCCCGATGCAGTGTCTGACGAGACGGCCGCAGCCGGCCTGTTGAAAGGCTGCACCACCGAGTTCCTGGCCGAACGCTGTGGCAAGGTGCAGGCCGGCGACTGGGTGTTGGTTCCGGCGGCGGCCGGCGGTGTGGGCCTGCTGCTGGTGCAATGGCTGAAGGCTGTGGGCGCCACCGTGATTGCAGTGGCCGGCAGCGAAGAGAAACTGGCGCTGGCGGCTGCTCATGGCGCCGATCATGGCCTGCTCGATACCAGCGATGTTGCGGCTGACGTGCGGCGGCTCACCGGTGGTAGGGGGGTCGACGTGGTGATCGATGGCGTCGGCAAGTCCAGCTGGGAGGCCTCGCTCGATAGCCTGAAGCGCCGCGGCCTGATGATCAGCTTCGGCAATGCCTCCGGCCCGGTCAGCGGCGTTGACCTGGGCATATTGGCGCGCAAGGGGTCGCTGTTTGCGACCAGGCCGACGTTGTTCGACTATTACGCCACCCCGGAGGACCGGGCGCTTTTTGGTGGCCGCGTGCTGGAGATGATGGCCAGCGGGGCACTGAAAGTTCAGGTAAATCAACGATATGACCTGGCTGACGCGGCGCGTGCTCACGAAGACCTGGCGGCCCGGCGCACCACCGGTTCCACCGTGCTGCTGCCGTGAAGCCTCAGCCGCCGACCAGCGGCGTCACCATGGGCGTGACCACCGGGGCCACCTCGTGGAACCCCTCCCAGATCATCTTCAGGGCGACATAGACGATCACCGCCAGGCCGACATAGGCGATCCAGCGATAGCGTTCGATATACTGCGCGATGAAGTTGGCGGCGATGCCCATCAGCGCCACCGACAGCACGAGGCCGATGATCAGGATATCGGGATGCTCGCGCGCCGCGCCGGCGACGGCCAGCACATTGTCCAGACTCATCGAGACATCAGCGAGCGCCACCGACCAGGCGGCAGCGGCAAAGCTCTTGGCCGGCGCCGGCGCATCGGTGGCAATGAAATCATCGCGGTCACCGGGCGCGTCGATATAGGCGGCCCGCGGGCTCAATTCCCGCCACATGCGCCAGGCCACCCACAGCAAGAGCAGCCCACCGGCGAGCACAAGACCAACAATCTGAAGCAGTTGCGTGACGGCGAGGGCGAAACCGATGCGCAGCACCAGGGCCGCGATGATGCCAATCAGGATGACCTTCTTGCGCTGGGCGGCCGGCAGGCCGGCGGCCAGCGCGCCCACCACGATGGCATTGTCGCCCGCGAGCACAACGTCGATCAATACCACCTGCGTGAAGGCAGAGATCGCTTCGGGCGTCAGCAGGTGGGCAAGGTCCATGGGCGCGATGTAGGGGCTTCGGATGAGCAGCGCCAGTGGGCTGCGGTCACTTGTTCGCCAACGTGAGCACGAGGTCGCTCAGATCGTCACGGCCGCGCATCAGGCTGTTCACCCGGATGCGCTCGTTCCGCGCGTGGATGCCGTTGCCATCCGGATCGATCAGAGCGCGATCCTGGGCAGCAGGGCAGCGCGCATCAGCCCGACCCTATTTGCCGGCATAGGCCAGGATGAGATCATAGAGATAGTCGCGTTCCTTCATCACGCCGGCCACCGAGATGCGCTCGTTGAGGCCGTGTGTGCCGTTGCCATCGGGCATGGTGAAGCGCCCCGGCATGCCATAGGTTGGAATGCCGGCGGCGTTGAGATAGCGGCCGTCGGTGGCGCCCGTGCTCATCGTCGGGATGATGGGAATGCCGGGGAAATGCTTCGCGGCCAGGGTGACGGCGGTGCCGTACACCAGCGGCGACAGCGGCGGCGGCGGTGCGGCCGCCCTCGGATTCTCCGAAGCGCGCGGCGTCACCGTAATGCTGGCATCGGCCAGCCGCTCGACAATCTGCCCGCGCACCTTTTCGACGCTTTCGCCGGGGAACATGCGGCAGTTCACATTGGCCTGGGCGCGCTGCGGCAGCGCATTGCGGGCGTGGCCGGCCTCAAGCAGCGTGGCAACACAGGTGGTGCGCAGCGTTGAGTGCCAGCCCGGATCCTTCGAGACGATGGCATCGGCGGCGGCATCCGCCGGATTGGCAAGCAGGGCGCGGATGGCCGCTGCGGTGGGCGGATCGCTGATCTTCGCCATCTCCGTGAAATAGCCTCGGGTCGTGTCCGACAGGATGATCGGGAACTCCCGCTGGCTCAGCCGCACCAGCCCGGCGGCCAGTTCATAGATGGCATTGTCAGGGCGCGGGCGGCTGGAATGGCCGCCGGGGTTGCGGGTTTCCAGCACGAAATCCTGGTAGACCTTCTCGCCGGCCTGGAAGGCCAGGCTCACTGGCTTGCCCTTGTCGTCAGCCTTGCCGCTACCGCCTTCGTTCAGCGCGAACTCGGCGTCGATCCAGTCGCGGTGGTTGTTCACCAGCCATTCGGCACCGTTGAACGGCCCGCCTTCCTCGCCGCAGGTCAGCGCCAGCTTCACCGTGCGCTTTGGCGGCTTGCCGGCTTGCTTCAGCCGGATCATCGTATCGGTGAAGATCGCGCCATGCGCCTTGTCGTCGGAAACGCCGCGGCCATAGAAATAGCCGCCCTCTTCGATGAAGCTGAAGGGATCGCGTTCCCAGTCAGCCCGCTTGGCCTCCACCACGTCGAGGTGGGAAAGCAGCAGCATCGCCTTGGCCTTCGCATCATTGCCCTTGAGTGTTGCAACCAGCCCGCCATCCTGCGGCCGGTCGCTGGGACCATCGAACAGGCGGATATCGGCATCGACATAACCCGCCGCCTTCAGCCGCGCCGCCAGCTTCTGCGCGGCCAGCGTGCAGCTTCCCGTGGAGACGGTGGTGTTGGTCTCCACCAGCTCCTTGTAGAGCGCGCGGAACGCCTGCTGATCGGGGCGCAACGGCGTTTGCTGGGCGGCGGCCGGAACGGCGATGGCGGCGGCCAGGAACGCAGCGAGCCTGAGACGCATGGAAATCACCCCTTCTGAATGCGGTCCCATCAAAGCGGGGCAGCGGCGGTGTGGCAAGGGGCATTGGGCCGCGCCCGCGGCATTCTCCAAGGCAACCAAGGCTTGACGCGCCCGTTCTGTGGCCTGACACCAAGGCAAATCCATGAACTGGCCTTGGGGGTATCCGATGCGCCGATTGATGATCGCGCTGGTACTGACGACGGTGAGCGCGACGGCGGTTCAGGCAGCGCCAGCGATGCCGAAGCGGGACGCTTTTGCCGCGGCGATTGCCGCGCGCCATGACCGCACGGTGCAGGATCTGCGCGACTGGATCGCGCTGCCCACCATTGCGGCGATGGGCATGAATGTGAAGGAAGGCCCGGAGTATATGCGCAAGCTGGCGCTGGATGCCGGGTTCCAGCAGGCCAAGGTGATTGAATCGGGCGGCGTGCCGGCGGTGCTGGCAATGCTGGACGCCGGGGCGCCGGTCACGCTGGGCATCTACATGATGTACGACGTGAAACATTATGATCCGGCCGAGTGGAGTTCGCCGCCGCTGGAAGGGCGGCTGGTCGATCGGCCGGGCGTGGGCCAGGTGATTGTCGGGCGCGGCGCGGTCAACCAGAAGGGGCCGCAGACGGCGTTTCTGGCCGCCTTGCAGGCGTTCAAGGCGACCGGGCGCAAACTGCCGGTGAACCTGGTGCTGATTGCCGAAGGGGAGGAGGAGATTGCCTCCACCAACCTGCCCAACGTCGTCGCCAATCCGGAGGTGGCGGCGGTCCTGAAGAAGACGATCGGCATCATCGGAGCCTCCGCGCTGCAGAACAGCGAGGGCACCGCCGGCATCAGCCTGGGCGCAAAGGGCGCGGTGGAATTCCAGCTGATCGTGGGCGGCGAGACCAGCGACCGCTATCCCAAGGCGGATGTCCATTCGAGCGTCCACGCGCGGGTGGAAAGCCCGGCGTGGCGGCTGGTGAAGGCATTGGACACGCTGGTCGCCGATGATGGCCACACGCCGGCCATCGATGGCTGGTTCGAGAATGTGCAGCCGCTCACCCCCCGCCAGAAGGAGATCATCGCCAATGGCCTGAAGGGCACCAGCGAGGCGGAGGCCAAGGCGGCGGTGGGCGTGGGCCGCTGGATCAACGACGAGGATTACCAGACCAGCTCCGAACGGCTGGTCAGCCAGCCGACGGTGAACATCCAGGGCCTAGTGAGCGGCTACATGGGCCCCGGCGGCAAGACGGTGCTGCCCGGCCGTGCCGAGGCCAAGCTGGAATTCCGGCTGGTGCCGAACATGACCCGCGCCGAAGCGGAGGCCAAGCTGAAGGCGCACCTGTTGAAGCGCGGCTTCAGCGATGTGCAGGTGGTGGTGAGCGGCGGCTATGGCCCCAACCAGACCGACGAGACCGCCGCGCTGGTGAAGGCCCAGCAGCGGACGCTGGACAAGCAGGGCATCCCCTATCGCCTGATCGTGCGCAATGCCGGCAGCTGGCCGGGCGCCATCTTCAACGGCGCGCCGCTCAATCTGCCCACCGGCCAGTTCGGCCTCTCGCGCGGCAACGGCGCCCATGCACCCAACGAATGGTACCTGATCAGGAGCGCAAACCCCAAGGTGGCAGGGATCGACGAGGCCACGCTTGCGTGGGTGGACCTGCTGTACGAGGTGGCGGCGGCCGGCGGTAAGAAGAAGTGAAACTATGCCTCCGGCGGGCAGGGACTCAGTCCCTGCACCCGTCGTCCTGGCTCCGCCCATTCTAGTTCTGGTTTGCGATCACCGGGGAAAGCCTTATATTGATAAAATTATAAACCATCAGGCCGAAACATGAGTGAGGAATTCGTAAAGCGCTACAAGGCGGGAGCTGGTGCATCAATAAATCTCGAGAGCCTTCCGCCAGAAGCTTCTGAGGCGAAAGACATTGCCATGGGTCAGTATATGGACTCATTTGGCAAGCTAGAATTTGCAATTAAAATTGCGATTCAAGAAATACTGCAGGTTGACTATAAGGTCATGGGAAGCATATTCGCTACTTTGATGACGAAGCAATCCATAGATCTTCTTGAGGCGGTCGCATCAGAGCGCTTGAATGACGAAGGTCAACGAAAGTTTAAAGATATTTGCGCTAAGCTTTCAAGGAGAAACAGGAAAAGAAATCATATTGTTCATGGCGCCTGGGTGCAGTCAGTAATTATTAGAGACGATTCCGTAACTCAAGAGTGGGTAAGAACTTATCAGCACATTGATCCAAAACTCAGAAATATACCTCATGATGATCCAAGAGTATTAGGTCAGTATTGTTTCTCCATTCCAGAATTAAAGAGGGCAACCGATCACGTCGAGCAGGCGAATAGGATGCTAAGTGAGCTTACTGCAGAAATAAATTCTTATAGGGCGCCTACTGTCGGCTAGGTAGCTTGAACGAACGGGTGCAGGGACGAGTCCCTGCCCGCCGGAGGCCACACTTCCTTGAAACTCAGTCCCGCAGCAGCTCGTTGATGCCGGTCTTGCTGCGGGTCTGGGCGTCCACGGTCTTCACGATCACCGCGCAATAAAGGTTCGGGCCCGGCGTGCCGTCGGGCAGCGGCTTGCCGGGCAGCGTGCCGGAGACGACCACCGCATAGGGCGGCACGCGGCCTACGTGGATCTCACCCGTGGCGCGGTCGATGATCTTGGTGCTGGCGCCGAGGTAGACGCCCATCGAGAGCACGGCGCCTTCGCCCACGATCACGCCTTCGGCCACCTCGGCCCGGGCGCCGATGAAGGCGCCGTCGCCGATGATGACCGGGTTGGCCTGCAGCGGTTCGAGGACGCCGCCGATGCCGGCGCCGCCGGAGATATGAACATTCTCGCCGATCTGCGCGCAGCTGCCGACCGTCGCCCAGGTGTCGACCATGGTACCCTTGCCGACACGGGCCCCGATGTTCACGAAGCTGGGCATCAGCACGGCGCCCGGCGCGATATAGGCGCCGCGGCGGACGATGGCGCCAGGCACGGCGCGGAAGCCGGCGGCGCGGAAGTCTGACTCATCCCAATTGTCGAACTTCAGCGGCACCTTGTCATAGAAGCCGGCGTGACCAAGGCCAGGCATTACCACATTGTCGTGCAGGCGGAAGGAGAGCAGCACGGCCTTCTTCAGCCACTGGTGGGTGGTGCCATCCGGCTCGGCCACGCGCAGGGAGCCGGCATCGAGGCCGGCCAGCGCCTGGTCCACGGCGTCGCGCAGGTCCCCGCTGGTGGCGCTGGTCACGTTGGCCCGGTCTTCCCAGCCGGTGTTGATGATGGCTTCGATGGTCATGGAGCCTCCACTGTGGCGAGCACCTCGGCCAGGAAGCCGGCGAGGTCGTTGATGCGATAATCGATATGGTCGAGGTCCGAACCGGGTCCCTGTTCGGACCCGTTGTCGATCCACACGGTGGTCATCCCGATCGCCTTGGCCGGCGCCAGGTTGCGCGCCATGTCCTCCACGAACAGGGCGCGGGCGGGATCGATGCCGTGGGTATCACACATGTGGGCATAGGCCGGCGGCTGCGGCTTGGGCACATAGGAGAGCGCGTGGATGTCGTGCAGCGCGTCGAAGGCGTGGGACAGGCCGAGCCGTTCCAGCACGCGCTCGGCATAGGGGGCATCGGCGTTGGTGAAGACGAACTTTCGACCCGGCAGGCGGGCGATCAGCTCGCCCAGTTCAGGGTGTGGGTCTATCACTGCGACGTCCACATCGTGGACATGCGCCAGGAAATCGTGCGGATCGACAGCGTGGAGCGCCATCAGGCCGGGCAGCGTCATGCCGTGGCTGTGGAACAGGCTTTTCTGGATGCGATGCGCCTCGGCGGCGTCCACGCCCAGCAGGCGCTGGATATAACCGCCCATGCGCGCATCGATCTGCGGGAACAGGGACGAGTGCGCCGGATAGAGCGTGTTGTCGAGATCGAAGATCCAGCTGTCGATCTGGTGGAGGGGCGCCGTCATGGCCCAGCGCCATAGGCGAAGCCGGGCGGCCTGTCACGGCGCAAGAACCCCCGGTTGGCGCGGCGCTGGTGGTGGCGGGTCGGATCGCCGGCACCGGCAGCCGCGCCACCTGGATCGGAGGATTCAGGCCAGCGGCTGATGCGCCATTTGCCAGCTTGTTGCACTGCGGCGCGCGCACCGCGCTTCAGTGTGTCGCGGCTTCAGGCAAAGCGCTGCTTCAGCGCCACCATGGCAAGCGCGGCCTTGGCGGCCTCGCCGCCCTTGTCCTTCTGCGCCATGTCGGCGCGGGCGAGGGCCTGGGCTTCGTTCTCCACGGTCAGGATGCCGTTGCCGATGGCGAGGCCATCGAGGGTCAGCGCCATCAGCGCCCGCGCGCTTTCGCCGGCGACAATCTCGAAATGATAGGTCTCGCCGCGGATCACGCAGCCACTGGCGACATAGCCATCATACTTGCCCGAGGCTTCCGCCAGCGCGATGGCGGCCGGCACCTCCAGCGCGCCGGGCACAGTGATCACCTCCCAGGTGGCGCCGGCGGCCTTCAGGGCGCGGGTGATGCCGGCCAGCTGCAGATCGGCGATGTGGGTGTAGAAGCGGGCTTCGACGATCAGGATGTGCATCTGCGTGTTCCTTCAGGCCCGGGTGGGAATGGCGCGCTCGCCCACCACCTTCAGGCCATAGCCCTCGATGCCGACGATGTTGCGGTGCTGGTTGGTGAGCAGGATCATGTCGGTGACGCCCAGGTCCACCAGGATCTGTGCGCCGATGCCATAGTCCCTCAATGTGACCGGTTCACCCTGGCCCTTGGCGCGCATCTGGTCGGATATGGCGGTGGCGTGGCCGTCACGGATGATCACGATGATGCCGGCGCCAGCCTCCCCGATGGCATCCATCGCCCGCTGCAGCTGGCCGGCGCGCTCGCCCTTCTCGTGGAACAGGTCCGCAAAGATCGACTGGGTGTGGACGCGCACCAATGTGGGCTTGCCCGGCTCGACGCGGCCCTTCTGCAGCACCATGTGCTCGGCATACTCGGCGGTGTTGGCATAGGTTTTCGCCACCCAGTCACCGCCGTGCCAGCTTTCGATGCGGGCTTCGGCGACGCATTTCACCAGCCGGTCGTGGCGGTGGCGATACGCGATCAGGTCGCGGATGGTGCCGATCTTCAGGCCGTGGCGCTGCGCAAACGGGATCAGGTCGGGCAGGCGCGCCATGCTGCCATCGTCGTTCATGATCTCGCAGATCACGCCGCTGGGATTGAGCCCGGCCAGGCGCGAGATATCAACGCTCGCCTCGGTATGGCCGGCGCGCACCAGGACGCCACCATCGCGCGCCACCAGCGGAAACACGTGGCCGGGCGAGACGATCTGGTCTGGTCCCTTGGCAGCGTCGATGGCCACCTGGATGGTGCGCGCCCGGTCGGCAGCGGAAATGCCGGTGGTCACGCCCTCCTTCGCCTCGATGGAGACGGTGAAGGCGGTCGAGTGGCGCGTGCCATTGTGCTGCGCCATCAGCGGCAGGCCCAGCTGCTTCACGCGCTCCGAGGCCATGGCGAGGCAAATCAGCCCGCGGCCATGCTTGGCCATGAAGTTGATCGCCGCCGGGGTTGCCATCTGGCCGGGGATGATCAGATCGCCCTCGTTCTCGCGGTCCTCGTCATCGACGAGGATATACATGCGGCCGTTGCGGGCCTCGTCGATGATCTCCTCGATGCTGGCCAACCCGGAATCGCGGGCGCCCAGCCAGTTCTCCAGCTTCCGCAGCGTGTCGGTGGTGGGGTTCCAGTCCGGCTCGTCAAGCGCACGCAGGCTGTTGGCGTGCAGGCCGGCGGCGCGGGCCATGCCGGCCTTGGTCTCCTCGCCGCTGGCTACAAGGTCGCGCAACCGGGCAATCAGGGGTTCGCTCATGGCTGAAAGGCCTCGTGGCTCACATCGCAATGTGGGCCGGAGATGCCAACATCACATTGTGATGTCAAGCCAGCTGCCGCATCCGGAACAGATAGCGGGCCAGCACGTCGATTTCGATGTTCACCTCGTCGCCCGCGCGGGCCGTGCCGAAGGTCGTCCAGTCGGCGGTGTGCGGGATGATGTTCACCTTGAAATCATGGCCGTCCTGATGGTCGCGCACCTCGTTGACGGTGAGCGAGGCGCCATTCAGGCAGATGCTGCCCTTGGGCGCCACATAGGGTGCGATGCTGGCCGGCATGCGGAAGGTGAAGCGCTTCGAATCGCCTTCCGGCGTGATGTCGATGATCTGCCCGACCGCGTCCACATGGCCGGTGACGATGTGGCCGCCCAGTTCATCGCCCACCTTCAGCGCGCGCTCGAGGTTGAGGCGGGCCCCCTGTTGCCACATGCCGGCAGCGGTGCGGCGGCGGGTTTCAGCCGACACGTCGAACGACAGGTGCCCGGCGGACTTGCTGACCACGGTCAGGCAGACGCCCGAACAGGCGACCGAGGCACCGATGGCGATGCCGGCCGTGTCAAAGGCCGTTGCCACCGTCACCCTCAGGTCGCCGCGCTCCTCGATGGCGGTGATGGTGCCGATGTCGGTGATGATGCCGGTGAACATGGCGCAAGCCCTACCGGATGCGCGTGTAGCGTTCAATGCGGTCCGGCCCCAGCGCCATCGCCCCGTCTGCCTGCCAGCGCCCGTGCGCCTGCGCGAGGTCTGCCAGACCAATATCGCCCAGCGTGCGCCCGCCGCCGATCAGGATCGGTGCCCGCATCAGCAGCAGCGCATCAACGAGGTCGGCGGCCAGCAGGCTGGCGGCCAGCCCCATGCCGCCCTCCACCAGAACGCCGAGCGCCGGATCGGCGATCAGCGCGGCAAGATCGGGGAATTGCGCCACGTGCGCCGGCAGGCCGATCGCACGCCCGACCACGCCGATGCGCGGCGAGCGGTCTTCAAGCCCGGGCAGGCGCACGTCCAGCCGCGGGGCATCGGCCTCCCAGGTGCCGCGCCCCACCACGATCAGATCGCTGCGCGCGCGCGCCAGGTGGGCCGCGGCCCGCGCCCGCTCCCCGGTGATCCACTGGCTGCGGCCATCGGCCATGGCGATGGCGCCATCCAGCGACACGGCAAGCTTCAGCGTGATGTGCGGGCGGCCCAGACGCAACCGGGTCAGAAAGCCGGCCAGGCCCGCTTCCGCCTCAGCGGCGCGCAGCCCTCCCGTCACCGCGATACCGGCGGCGGTGAGGCGGGCAGCGCCGTCGCCATTGGTGCGCGGATCGGGATCATGGGCGGCGATCACCACGCGCTTCACCCCAGCCTCGATCAGACTGTCGGCGCAAGGCCGCCCGCGCGGCGAGGCATGGGCGCACGGCTCGAGCGTCACATAACAGGTGGCGCCACGCGCTGCCGCGCCGGCCTCGGCAAGGGCCATCGCCTCGGCGTGCGGGCGGCCGCCGGCTTGCGTCCAGCCGCGGCCCAGCACGCGGCCTTCCTTCACCAGGATGCAGCCCACCGATGGGTTGGGGGTGGCCAGTCCGACACCACGGCTGGCCAGCGCCAGCGCCGCGCCCATCCAGCGCCAGTCGGTGACAGCGTCGCTCACTCGATTGGTGGTTCCGGGGGCGGCGGCTCCGCGGGCACCCGCACGATGCCCACTACGCTCGGTTGCGCCGCGACATAAGGCAGGTCCTTGCTGAACCCGCCGCCGGCCACATAGTCATCAAGCTGTTTCTGGGCGTCGGCCTTCGCCTTGCCCGACAGGGTGGCGATGTAGGCCTTCGCCTCGGCCAGCTTTGCCTCGCGGGCTTCGCGGGTGGCCTTGGCGTCGGCAATCGCATCCTCGCGGGTGCGGTCCGCTTTCCAGCTCTGGGCATAGATGATCTTCAGGTCCGGCTTGGAATAGCCATAGCGGTGTTCGATCAGGAAAAGGGTGATGACGCTGGTCGTGGCCAGCACGGCGGCAGCGGCGATCCAGTAACGGGTGCGGCGCGCCTGCGCATCGGGCGGATCTAGAAAGGCCATGGCTGGCACGATAAGCGGGGGTGTGCGGCTTGGCCAGTGGTGCGGCCTTCAGCCACCCAGCAGGTCGACAATATGGGCAGCGGCCTCCTCGGGCGCGGTGCGTCCGGTGTCGATCTCCAGCGCCGATGCCGGCATGGCGGCCTCGGCGCGCTCGAAATCGGCATGAAGCCGGCGCAGCAGATCGGCATCCTGCAGCTTGCCGAACCGGCCGCGGTCAGCGTTGGCGATTCGGACCAGTTGCTGCTCCAGCGACAGGTGTAGCCGCACGAACAGACAGGCCCCGCCAGCGTCTGCATAGAGCGCGGCGGCCTTGGCCGGAAAGCCTGGCGACACGCTCGGTTCCGGCTGGAAGGTGAAGATCAGGGACCGTTGCTCGGCGGCGGCCTGTTCCAGAACCGACAGCCAGAAGGCTTCACGCAACCGCACGAAGCCCGGCGAGCCGAACGGGAAGACCGAGGCGACGGCATCGACCACCAGGTGATTGTGGAACAGCGGCAGTCCGGTGGCCTCGGCCACGCGGCGGCCGATGCTGTACTTGCCGGCGGCTGGCGGGCCGTGCAGGAACAAGAGCTTCATGGGCGCAGCCGTCTCAGCGCCTCCTCGCGACCGATCAACGGCAGCAGGGCCGCCATCTCCGGGCCGTGGGCCTCGCCGGTGAGCGCCAGCCGGAGCGGCAGGAACAGGGGCTTGCCCTTGCGGCCGGTCGCAACCTTGAGCGCCTCGACCAGCCGGCTCCAGATGTCATCGCCCCATGCGAGGCCGGCCAGGGTGGCGGCGGCGGTGGCGACATAGTCCGGCTCCTCGATCACCGGGGTGATCGGGCCGGCGATGATCGCGTGCCAGGCGGAGGCCTCGTCCAGCCGGGTGAGGTTGGGGCGGATCGCCTGCCATTCGGCAGCGCCGATGCCGGACGGCAACCGGTCAGCCACGTTGCTGTGCTCCATATGGTGCAGGCAGCGCGCCGAAAGCGTCGCAAGATCCGCCGGATCGAAGCGCGCCGGCGCGCGGCCGAAGTGCGACAGGGCAAAGCCGGGCAACAGATCGCCCAGCCGGGCCAGCGGCTCCACCGGCTGCGAGGTGCCCAGCCGGGCGAGCAGCGCCGCGACGGCCACAGGCTCGATGCCAGCAGCGCGCCACGCCTCCACACCCTCTGATCCGATGCGCTTTGACAGGGCGGCGTCTGCGCCGGTCAGCAAGGCAAGATGGGCGAGGCGCGGCGGGGCAGCACCCAGCGCGGCAAACATCTGCAGCTGCACGGCGGAGTTGGTCACATGATCTTCACCGCGCACGATGTCGGTGATGCCCATGGCGATATCGTCGACGACCGAGGGCAGCATGTAGAGCCACGAGCCATCCGCACGGCGCACCACCGGGTCCGACAGGCTGGCCGCGGGGAAATGGCAGTGGCCGCGCACGCCATCGTCCCAGTCCACGTCGCGGCTTTCGTCGAGCTTGAAGCGCCAGTGCGGCGCGCGGCCCTCGGCCTCCAGCCTTGCCTTGTCGGCCTCGCTCAGGGCCAGTGCGGCGCGGTCATAGATTGGCGGCAACCCGCGCGACAGCGCCACCCGGCGCTTCAGCTCCAGCTCTTCGGGGGTTTCGTAGCAGGGGTAGGCGCGGCCCTGTGCCGCCAGCGCCTTGAGCGCCTCCTCGTAGAGGCCAAAACGGTCGGACTGCTTTACCTCGGCATCGGGCGTGATGCCCAGCCAGGCAAGATCGGCCCGGATACTGTCCGCCGATTCCGCGGTGGAGCGCGCCAGGTCGGTATCGTCCAGCCGCAGCAGGAAGCGGCCGCCACCTGAACGGGCAAGCAGCCAGTTGACCAGCGCGGTGCGGATGTTGCCGGCATGCAGGCGGCCGGTGGGAGACGGGGCGAAGCGGGTGGTGATCATCGCCTGTGCCCATAGGCCATGGCGCTGGCGAAATCACCGTCCGATTGCCGCCAGACGGGGCGAGGCGGCGACTGCTACCGCACGGCAGAAGGAGACCCGCGATGCTGCCGATCCTGATCGCCCTTGCGGCGGCTTCCCCACAGGCCGCTGTCGTGATCCGGCCCGATGCCATCCCGTGGGAGGCGGCCGCGCCCGATGGCAGCCGTTTCGCGCTGCTGGAAGGGGTGCGCGACCGGGCCGGCGAGGCCTTCTCTTATGCCTTCGCGCTGCCGCCCGGCCTGTGGGACAGGCCGCACAGCCACAGCAGCACGGCACGGATCTTCGTGTTGAAGGGCACGCTGAAGCTCGGCTGGGGACGGGCGATGGACAAGGCGCAGGCCCAAACCTTCCCGGCCGGCAGCTTCGTGGTCGTTCCGGCCGGCGCGGTCCACTACGATGGCGCCGACGAGGAGACGATCATCCTCGGCGTGGCCAGCGGCGTGTGGGCAACCCGCTATGAAGACGGCGGCGCCGGCTCGGCGGGGACGCCTATTTCACCCGCACATGGCGGGCAACCAGCCGTTCCTTCACCTGCGCACCATAGATGACGCCGTTGCGGTCCACCGTGATGCCTTCGGCATCGCTGGTGGCGTATTTGTCGGGTTCCGGCTCCGGATCGGGGATGAAGGCGGTGACCTTGCCATCCTTGACGCTGCCGATGCGGATGCCACGCTGCCAGCCCGGGTTGTAGCCATAGCCAACCGGCCGCCGGCTTTCCGAATCGGCACTGTAGAGAATGTCGTTCCGGTCGATGAACAGGCCCGAAGGCCGGCCGAACTGCGTCCAGCTGTTCAAGAGCTTGCCGTTCTGGGTGTAGACCTGCACGCGGTTGTTCCAGCGATCGCCGACATAGAGCAGGCCCTTTGAGTCCATCGCCAGCGCGTGCGGCACTTCCAGATCGCCCTGGCCCTTGCCCGGCTGGCCCCACTGCATCAGGAACTTGCCGTTCCTGTCGAACTTCAGGATGCGGGCGAGGCCGCGATCAGCCTCGTGACCGTCGGCCACGAAGATGGTGCCGTTCTTCGCCACGATCACCGCGTTGGGCTCGGTGAAGACATCGGTGCCCTTGCCCTGCACCCCGGGCTTGCCCAGCGTCATCAGCAGCTTGCCGTCAGGCGAGAACTTCATCACCGTGGCGCCCTTGCCACCGCTGGCGCGGGCGTCGGTGAGCCAGATATTGTCTTTCGCATCGATATAGAAGCCGTGCGGGAAGACGGTGAGGCCGCCGCCGAAGGCCTTGATGAAATTACCCTTCTCGTCAAATTCCATGATCGGGTCGAGCGGGCTGCCAGCACAGCTGTTGGCGCCACAGCGATCGGTGATCCAGATATGCCCCTTGCTGTCGACGCCGACCGCACTAGTCGAGCCCATCACCCGGCCGGGCGGCAGCTTGAAGAAGCCGATATCGGTTGCATAGGGGTTGGGCTGCTTGTTGGTTTCGGCCGTCAGCGGCGCCGGCTTGGGCAGGGTGTCGACCGTCCACACCGGGCGCTGTGGTTGGCTGGGCGCCGCGGCCTGTTGGGCAAGGGTGGCAGTGCCGGCCAGCAACAGGCTGACGGCAGCGATCAGGCGATTCATGGCGTTCCCCCCTTTTTGCCCGGTCACATGCCGGACGGTTTTTCAGCCGTTATCCCGATCGTCGCCAGCACTTCGGAGCGCCGGTCCAGCGGCTGTCCGCCGGCCGGGAAGCCGTTGGTCTTCAACAGGAAGGCCAGCACATCGGCATATTCGTCGCGGCTCATCGACATCGGATCATTCTGCGGCATGGTGGTGCGCACCCGATCATACAGGTCGCCCACCGTCATCGTGTCCCAATGGCTCACGAACTCGCCGCCGATCAGCGCCGGCGCCTCGCCGGTGCCATTGAGCGCCGCACCGTGGCAGGCGCCGCAGCGCTGGGCATAGATGCCGGCGCCGCGCGTCGCCTGTTCCTCGGTATAGATGCCCTGCCACACCGATTTGCCGGCATCTTGCGCCAGCGCGGCGCCGGCCAAGACAAGGCCAACGGCCATCGGAAGAAGTGTGGCCAGGGCAGTCTTCACGTTGCTTGCTCCTCAACGCCGCGCCGGCAGGGCATAGGCGATGAACTCGCCCGATGCATTGCCGCCGCTGGTCGGCACGATGATATACTGGCGGCCGCCGACCATATAGGTCATCGGCGAGCCGGACTGGGTGGACGGCATATAGACAGCACCCACTTCCTGGCCAGTCTGCTTGTCATAAGCGCGCAGCATGGCGCCGCGCGGACGGTCGGGCGTGGTGGTGAACTGGTTCTCGCCGGCAATCACCAGCTCCTTCGTCACCAGCGTGCCGATCTGATAGGTCGACTGGCCGGTGCGCGGGATGCCGCCCAGCGCCTTGATGGCCGGGTGGTTGCGCACGAAATCGGGCGTCTCGCCGTGCGCCACCTGCCACTTGATGGTGCCCGTGTTCACGTCGATGGCGCTGATCGTCCCATAGGGCGGCTTGACCAGCGGCAGGCCGTCGACGGCAAGCCGCGGCGGGCCGCCACCGCCACCAGGCGCCGCGGCCGGCGCC
>NZ_WMHO01000069.1 GCF_010994245.1 Sandarakinorhabdus rubra | reverse complement strand
GCGCGCGGCCCGCCCGGCGTGGGCATGGAATGGCAATCGAGCAGCAGGGCGGCGCCGTGGCGCGCGCGCGCCGCGGCCAGCAGGCTGGCCAACTGGCCGTGCCAGGGCACGTGCAGGGCAGCCAGCCGGGCGGCGGCCTCCCGTGCCGGCAGCCGCCGGGCGTGGATCTCCAGACCCAGGGCGGCCAGTCTCGGGATGACGCCCAGGCCGGCGGTGACGCGTTCGGTGGGGGTGGCCGGCACACCGAGGGGCGCATCGAACATCGCAGGGTCAAGCTCGTCAGGGCGGCGGTTGAGATCGAGCCAGCAGCGGGCGTGCGTGGCGCTCAGCACCGGCACGCCGGCAATGCCATCCAGCAGCGCATCGACCAGCGCATCCTCGGCGCGGCGCAGCTGCGCCAGCGTCAGCCGGCTGCCAGCCAGCAGGGCAGGCGGATAATGGCGGCCGCTGTGCGGCGAGGCGATGACCAGCGGCCAGCGGCCATCGGCATCGCCGGACAGGTGATAAGGCGGCGGTGTTGCCATTGCCGACAGCGAAAGCACGCGCCGGGGCTGCTGCCAAGGTGGCAATTGACGCGGCTCCCGTGCCACCGGTAACGGCGCCCCTTGCCAACCGGGCGCCTTGCCACTAATGCCCGGCTTCCTCGTGGACGCGTAGCTCAGTGGTAGAGCACTGTGTTGACATCGCAGGGGTCGCAGGTTCAATCCCTGCCGCGTCCACCATTCTCACCAGCCCCCTCAGCAGGCGAGGCCGAAACCCGGCCAGCCTCCGGCGAGAACCGGACTGTCCCGGTCAGCGCCATTGCGGCGCGCAGTTCGGCTTCGAACATGGCGAGCAGTTGGGCCACCCCGCGCTGCCCGCCGGCGGCCAGCGCCCAAACCCACGCCCGCCCGGCCAGCACCGCCTCGGCGCCGAGCGCGCGATAGCGCAATATGTCGAGGCCGGAGCGCACGCCGCCGTCGGCCAGGATCCGCGTGCTGCCGCCCACCGCATCGACGATAGCCGGCAACGCCTTCACCGCTGACAGGGCGCCATCCAGTTGCCGGCCGCCGTGGTTGGACACAACGATGCCATCAGCGCCGGCCGCCACCGCGGCGCGGGCGTCATCCGGGTGCAGGATGCCCTTGACCACAAGCGGCCCCGGCCATTGGCTTCGCACCCATTCCAGATCGGCCCAGGTGGCGGAGGGGTCGAAATTGTTGCCCAGCCAGGCCAGAAAATCGCCCAGCGGGGTCGCCGCGCCCAGCACGCCGGCGACATTGCCCAGCGACAGCGGGCGGCCCATCAGCCCGACATCCCAGCACCAGCCGGGCCGCGCCAGCGCCTGCCCCAGCCGACGCAGGTCGCCCGCCAGCCCCGGCGCGCCGGAAAGCCCCGAGCGGCGATCACGATAGCGGGCGCCGGGCGCCGGCAGATCGACCGTGAACACCAGCACCGGGCAGGCGGCGGCGCGGGCACGTTCGATCATCGCCGTCACGAAACCGCGATCGCGCAACATGTAGAGCTGGAACCAGGGCGGCGTGCCGCTGCCGGCGGCGACTTCCTCGATGCTGCACGCCGACACGGTGGAGAGGATCAGCGCGGTGCCTGCATCCTTGACGGCGCGGGCCGCCTGTACCTCGCCGCGCCGGGCATTGAGGCCAGCCAGGCCCACCGGCGCCAGCAGCAGCGGCAGCGCCAGCCGCTGGCCGAACAGGGTGATGGAGGGGTCCAGCGCCGAGACATCGCGCAGCACCCGCTGATCGAGGGCGATATCGGCCAGGTCCGACACGTTCCGGGCCAGGCTGACCTGCTGATAGCTGCCGCCGTCGATATACTCGAACAGGAAATGCGGCAGCCGCCGCTGCGCCGCGGTCCGGAAATCGCCGACATCGGCAATGATCATGGAGTGAGCCCAGCCGTTCGGATGGCGCGACGGTCGCCTGTGGCGCAAAAGCCCGATCCTGCGCCTGTGGCGCAAAGGCAACGCCCTGCTGTTGTTTGCACCGCCACCCTCCTTTCCGGCGCGCTGTAGCCGGCAGGCCTGCTTGACACAACTCGTCAGACCGTTGCAATCTTGAAACGGCAGTTCATTCGTGCTTCGCCTTCAGCCGATCACAGAACCGGGCAAGGGGGCACAGCGAACGCAGGACCGGGGGTGCACCCCGGGATTATTGGGGAGGCAATCGAAGATGAGCATCCGGCATCGGTCCGTACTGGCGTCTGTCCTGGGTTTCACGTCGCTGCTGGCGCTTTCGGCGCCGGCCATGGGCCAGCAGGCCGCCGCAGGATCCGGGGATACGCTCGATACCATCGTGGTGACGGCGCGGCGCACCACGGAAAACCTGCAGTCGGTGCCGATTGCGGTCACCGTGGTCAGCGGCGAGGAGTTGGCAAAGCGCCAGATCCTCGACGTCAAGGGCCTCGAGATGGTGACTCCCAACCTTGTCATCACACCCAACGCGGTTTCGGCCAACGGCGCCAACATCTTCATCCGCGGCATTGGCACCGCCGATTTCGACCGTACCTTCAACCCTGCCGTCCAGATCGTGCTGGATGGCGTGATCTTCGGCTCGTCGGTCGCTGGCCAGCTGCTTAACCTGGTCGACGTCGAGCGGGTGGAAGTGCTGCGCGGTCCGCAGGGCACGCTGTTCGGCGCCAACGCCATCGGCGGCGTCATCAACATCACCCGGCCAAAGGCGAAGGACGAATTTGGCGGCAACGCCCAGGTGACGGTTGGCAATTATGGCGAGTTCAACGTCCGCGGCTCGCTCACTGGACCGATCGTGCCGGGCAAGATCGATGCGCGGATCTCGGTGAACCGGGTGAGCAACGATGGCCAGTTCATCAACCAGTTCAATGGCAAGAAGCGCGGCTTCGTCGATCTGTGGCTGGTGTCGCCGCAGCTGCGCTTCACGCCGTCCGATGATGTCGAGGTGATCCTCGCCTATGACTATCTGAAGAATGACAGCGACTGGGGCGTGCTGTTCAACCGCTCCGGCCCCAACGAGCTGATGTGCCAGGGCGTCCTGATCACCGACGTGCCGCGCTGCGCCAACCCGAACCAGGATCTGCGCCGCCCGAACCAGGACACGCCGACGTTCCTCAACACCACCACGCACATGGTCTCGCTGACCACCAACATCAAGGCGGGTGATGTGGACATCACCGCCATCACCGGCTTCAACCTGTTCAAGGAAGAGAAGCTCACCGACTTCGACGGCGTGCCCTTCCCGACCTTCGCCTCGGCCCAGCCGGTGAACGAGCGCCAGTTCATGCAGGAGTTCCGGGCCAACTGGAAGGTGAACGACCGGCTGACCATCCTGGGCGGCCTGTTCGGCCAGTATGTCAACTACAAGGACGGCGCCAACTCGCTGTTCGTGTTCGAGCTGCTGGGCTTCCCCGAAGACACGGTTGAAGTGGTGGACCGCCAGCAGTCGACCTACAGCTTCGGCGCCTACCTGTCGGGCAACTACATGCTGACCGATCAGCTCAGGCTCAACCTGGGCGGCCGTTACACATATGAATTCAAGGACTTCATCTATCGCAACGGCTTCAACACGGTTGGCGGCGGCTATTATCCCGATGCCCCGGGCTTCAACAACGAGGCCGCCGGCTCGCAAGGGTGGAGCCAGTTCACGCCGCGAGTCGCGTTGGATTACAGCCCGCGTGAAGGCGTGCTGACCTATGTGTCGTGGAGCCAGGGCTTCAAGTCGGGCGGTTTCAACGGCCGCGGCAACTCCACCGAGACGATCGGGCCCTATGATCCCGAAAAGGTCAACACCTACGAACTCGGTCTCAAGAGCGAGTGGCTCGACCGCACGCTGCGCTTCAACGTCGCCGGCTTCCTGACCGACTATACCGACAAGCAGGAAGAGATCATCCGCCGCAACGTGGAGACCGGCGCCACGATCACCACCGTTACCAACGCCTCATCGGTGCGCTATTGGGGCGTGGAAATGGACGTGGCGGCGAAGGTGGCCAAGGGCCTCACCCTGTCGGGCACGGCCGGCTATCTCAACGCGCGCTATCGCAACTTCGTATACGACGGGTTCGACGTGTCGAAGACGGTGCGGCCTCGGAATTCGCCGGAATGGCAGTTCTCCGGGACTGTGCAGTATGAGACCCAGATTGGCGATGTCGGCATCGACACGCTGGTGACCTACCGCTGGACGGACACCTATTTCTTCCACATGGGTCCGCGCTTCGATGGTGGTGGCCCGTCGCCGCTGATCAACGAACCGCGCGGCCGCATTGCGGCCTATGGCCTGCTCGACGCCCAGATCGGTGCCACCTTCGAACTTGACGGCACCCAGATCCGGGCCAGCGTTTATGGCCGCAACCTGACCGACGAGCGCTTCTACCAGACGTTCGCACCCGTGGCGAACCTGTGGGCCAACGGCTCGGCCAATCTGGGCCGGACCTATGGCGTGCGGCTCGGCGTGAACTTCTGATCCCGACAGTCCGTCGGCCTTCCCGAGCGACCTGGCCACCGCCCACTTATCACGGGCGGTGGCCATTTTTCCGGGTTAGGATGGCGGCTCTGCAGTTCGAGGGACTGCTCGCAAGCGGCGAAGGGAGGGGCGCATGAACAGCATGGATACGGTGGCTGCCACCACGGGCGAGACGAACCCCTATCTGCTGGGCCCCTATGCGCCGGTGCGCGACGAGATCAGCGTCGAATCGCTGCCGGTGATCGGCACGCTGCCGTCGGAACTCGATGGCACCTACATGCGCATCGGCCCCAACCCGATCACGCCGCCCGATGGCAGCAAGCATCACTGGTTTGCCGGCGACGGCATGATCCACGCCGTGCGCATCCAGGACGGCAAGGCGCTGTGGTATCGCAACCGCTACATCCGCTCAAACCGGGTCAGCGCCGTGCTGGGCGAGGCGCCGGCCCCGGGCCCGCGCTATGAACGCGGTGACACCGTCAACACCAATGTCATCAGCCACGCTGGCAAGATCCTGGCGCTGATCGAGGCGGGCGGCTTCCCGGTGGAGGTCGATCCGCTGCTCGGCACGGTCGCCTACACCAATCTCGACGGCACGCTGCAGCTGGGCGGTTTCACGGCGCATCCGCATCTCGACCCGGCCAGCGGCGAGCTGCATGCCATCTGCTACAACGGTGGCAATCGCGATTTCATCCGCCACGTGGTGGTGGGGCGTGACGGCCGGGTGCGGCGCGAGCTGAAGATCCCGCTGCCCGATGGCCCGATGATCCACGATTGCGCGATCACGGCGCGCTTTGTGCTCATCCTCGATCTGCCGATCACCTTCTCGATCCCCGCTGCGCGGGCCGGGATGTCCATGCCCTATGCCTGGAATCCCGACCACGGGGCGCGCATCGGCCTGCTGCCGCGCGAAGGCGCGGCCGAAGACATCATCTGGTGCGATGTCGAGCCCGCCTATGTGTTCCACCCCTGCAACGCTTACGATCTGCCCGATGGCCGCGTGGTGATGGACGTGGCCGTGCACGACCGGCTGTTCGTCAGCGAGGGCACCGAGCAGCCCGGCGCCTCCACCGTGACGTTCGAGCGCTGGACCTGCGATCCGGTGGCGCGGCGGGTCGATCGCCGGGTTATCGACGCCGTGCCGCAGGAATTCCCGCGCTGCGACGAGCGGCTCACCGGCCAGCCCTATCGCTATGCCTATACCGTCACGCTGGACGAAGGCCGCAGCCCGCCCGGTGCGCTGTCGGGCGTGATCGCCCACGATCTGCTGACCGGCGAGCGCAAGACCCATGATTTCGGCGAGGGCCGCATTCCCGGTGAGTTCGTTTTCGTGCCCCGCAGCCCGGATGCGGCCGAGAATGATGGCTGGCTGATGGGCTATGTGCTCGAAGTGGCCCGCAATCACACGGATTTCGTGCTGCTCGATGCCCGCGACATTGCCGGCCCGCCGGTGGCGGTGGTGCCGCTGCCGCAGCTGGTACCGCTGGGCTTTCACGGCAACTGGATCGCGGCCGGCTGATCGCGCCAATGCGACGCCACGCTTTACAGATGAAGCAGCGTTTCATGTGTGGCACGGGCGCGGCGGGCTCGCTATAGGGTCTGCGGGAGACAAATATGCGCCGCACGGAACATTGGTTCGAACCCGCCCGTTTCGGGCTGTTCGTGCATTGGGGCCCCTGGGCCCGCGCCGGCTGGGAGGCGAGCTGGCCGCTGGTGGGCGGGGTGGTGACGCTGCCGCTGGGGCAGGATATCCCGGCCGCAACCTATCATGCCAATGCGGCAGGCTGGCAGCCCGATCCGGCAGCGCCAGAGGCGTGGGTGGCCGCAGCGGCGGCAGCCGGCATGCGCTATGCCGTCCTCACCACGCGCCACCATGATGGCTATGCCCTGTGGCCCAGCCGGCATGGTGATCATGGTGTGGCCAAGGGTGCACCGGGGGTGGATATCGTTGCTGCCTTCGTGGCCGCCTGCCGGCGCCACGGCCTGAAGATCGGCTTCTATTATTCGCTGCCCGATTGGCATCACCCCGATTATCCGGCTTTCACCGATGCGATGCGGCCCTATGTTTTTGGCGGCTATCAGGCGGCCACGCCCGAACAATGGGCCCGCTATCAGGCCTATGTGCGCGGCCAGATCACCGAATTGCTGAGCGATTATGGCCCGATCGACATGATCTGGTTCGACGGCGCCTGGGAACGCAGCGCCGAGCTGTGGGACACGGTGGGCCTGGAACGGCTGATCCGCCAGCTCCAGCCCGACATATTGATCAATGACCGCCTGCCCGGGCAGGGCGACTTCGCCACGCCGGAGCAGTTCGTGCCGCCCGAGCCGCCCGCCACACCATGGGAAACCTGTTTGACCATGAACATGAGCTGGGGGTTCAACGCCGGTGACGACCGCTACAAGTCACCGGCCGCGCTGGTCCACACGCTCTGCGAAGTGGCCGGACGTGGCGGCAACCTGTTGCTCAACATCGGCCCGGATGGCGCGGGGCGCATCCCCGCCCCGCAGGCGGAGCGCATGGCCGAATTCGCGCGCTGGATGGGCCGACATGGCGAGGCGATCATCGGCACCAAGGCGGGCCTGAAGCCGTGGCAGTTCCCGGGGCCGACAACCTGCAAGGGCAACACCCTCTATTGCCACCTCCTGATGCAGCCGGTGGCACCGGTTTCGGTGCGCGGCGTGCCGGTGCAGCATCTGAAGCAGGTGAGCGTTCTGGGCCACGACGGGCCACTGCCCTTCGAAACCCGCATCCCGGTGCTGGATGAGCTGATGCATGTCGATGGCCCCGGCGAGGTGGTGATCGACGTGCCCGAAGCCCTGCGCGATCCCGTAGCCACGGTGCTGGTGCTGGAGTTTGATTGTGACCCGGCGCGCATCGCGCCTGCAACGGAGTCCTGAGCCATGAAACTGTTCCGCCACGGCGCCCCCGGCGCCGAACGCCCCGGCATCGTGGCGCCCGATGGCAGCCACCGCGACCTCACTGGCGTGATTGGTGATGTGGCCGGTGCGTCGCTGCTGGCATCGGGGCTGGCGCAACTGCGGGGCATCGATCCCATGAACCTGCCACTGCTCCACGAAGGCTTCCGCTTCGGGCCGTGCGTGGGGCAGGTGCCCAAGTTCATCTGTGTCGGCCTCAATTATGCCGACCATGCCGCCGAAACCGGCGCCACCGTGCCGCCGGAGCCGGTGCTGTTCATGAAGGGTGTCAACGCCATCTGCGGCCCCAATGATGACCTGGAGATCCCGCGCGGTTCCACCAAGACCGACTGGGAGGTGGAGCTGGGCGTGGTGATCGGCGCGCCGGCCAAATATGTCAGCGAGGCCGACGCCCTGGCGCACGTCGCCGGCTATTGCGTGGTGCACGACGTGTCGGAACGCGCCTTCCAGATGGAACGGCAGGGCCAATGGGTGAAGGGCAAGAGCCACGACACGTTCGGCCCGGTTGGCCCCTATCTGGTGACGCCCGACGAGGTGCCCGACCCCCAGGCGCTCGACCTGTGGCTGGAGGTGGATGGCCACCGCTTCCAGAATGGCAACACGCGCACCATGGTCTATGGCGTCGCCCACCTCATTGCCTACATCAGCCAGTTCATGACGCTGCAGACCGGCGACATCATCTCCACCGGCACGCCGCCCGGCGTCGGGCTGGGCCAGAACCCGCCCGTCTATCTAAAGGCCGGGCAGACGGTGCGGCTGGGCATTGCCGGCCTCGGCGAACAGCAGCAGCGCACCATCAGCGCCTGATCAGGCCCGCCAGGCGCTGCCGTTCGGGAAGCTGTATTCGGCGCGCGAGGCGGCCTTCATCTCGACGCTGTAGCCGGGCAATTCCGGCGCCAGGTAGCGTCCGCCGCGGATACGAATCGGGTCGATGAAATGCTCGTGCAGATGGCCAGCATGTTCGATCATGCGGCCCTCGCTGCTGCTGGCCACGGCGGCGGCATCGAAGAAGCTGAGATGCTGCACATATTCGCACAGGCCCACGCCGCCGGCATGGGGGCACACCGGCGTGTCGAAGGCAGCGGCCAGCAGCAGCACGGACAATACCTCGTTCACGCCGCCCAGTCGGCAGGCATCCACCTGCACCACGTCGATCGCACCGGCCTGCAGGAACTGCTTGAACATGATGCGGTTGTGGCAATGCTCCCCGGTGGCCACCCGGATCGGCGCCACCGCCTTGCGGATGCGGGCATGGCCCAGGATATCATCCGGGCTCACCGGCTCCTCGATCCAGTAAGGGTTGAACGCCGCAAGCGCCTTCACCCAGTCGATGGCCTGGTCGACATCCCACACCTGGTTGGCGTCGATCATCAGCAGCCGGTCCGGCCCCAGCACCTCGCGCAGCACGCCGCAGCGGCGGATATCGTCGGCAAGATTGCCGCCCACCTTCATCTTGATCGCTTGCCAGCCATCGGCAATGGCGGCCCCGGCGAGGCGGCGGATCTTGTCGTCGTCATAGCCCAGCCAGCCGGCCGACGTGGTGTAGGCAGCATGGCCTTCGCTGAGCAGGCGGGCGATGCGGGCCGGCTTGTCCGCCAGGTTGCGATTGAGCAGGTCGAGCGCCAGCGACGGCGGCAGCGCATCAGCGATGTGACGGAAATCGATGGCCGAAACAATCTGTTCGGGCGGCATGTCGGCCAGGTAGCGCCACAATGGCTTGCCGGCACGGCGGGCCAGCATGTCCCACACGGCGTTGACGATCGCGGCGGTGGCGAGGTGCATGATGCCCTTTTCCGGGCCGAGCCAGCGATACTGGCTGTCCCCCACCAGGCCGCGCCAGAAGCCGGCAAGATCATTTTCGATGCCATCAAGGCTGCGGCCGATCACCTGCGGCAGCAGCGCCTCGATGGCGGCCACCACCAGATCGGTGCCGCGGCCCAGCGTGAAGGCCAGGCCATGGCCTTCCAGCCCGTCGGCGGTGAGGATGACATAGGCCGCCGAATAATCGGGATCCGGGTTCATCGCATCCGAACCGTCGAGAAAGCGCGAGGTCGGGAAGCGGATGTCGGCGGTGCTCGCCGCCGTGATCACCGGGCCTGGGGCCACCCCCGGTCGCAGCGCGGCAGGATCAATGGTCATCGCGATCGCCTTACTCGTTGCTATGTATGAACCCGCATTTCACCCATAAACCACACTATCGGCAAGCCCCCTCAGGCTCCATCTGGCGAAAATTCCAGCCCTAAGCCGACAGATGCCAGCCTTTTTGGCGTTGCCAGCGCGCGCCAGTCATGGTTGTAATCAAGCGTGAACCAGCATTTCACAAATGAATCAAGCGGTCTGAAATTGCCGGCCCTCGGCATGGGCTGCGCGGCGCTCGGCAATCTCTATGCGCCGGTCAGCGATGCGGCGGCGCAGGCCACGCTTGCCGCTGCTGCGGATGGCGGCGTGCGCCTGTTCGATACCGCACCTTATTATGGCCACGGGCTTTCGGAAAGCCGGCTCGGCGCCTTTCTCGCCAGCCGGAAACAGCGCCCCTTGATCTCCACCAAGGTAGGCCGCAGCCTGGCGGCAGGGGAGGCGCCCGGCGACACCGGCTTCGTGGACGCAGCCCTGGCCCGCCCCTATTTCGACTATTCCGCTGCGGCGGTGGAACGCCAGGTGCAGGACAGCCTGGGCCGGCTTGGTGTGGCGGCGGTCGACATGCTGCTCGTCCATGATCTTGGCGCGCTCACCCATGGCGGCGATCACCGTCGCCAGTTCGACACGGCCATGGCCGGCGCTTTCCCGATGCTGGCGCAATTGAAGGCGAACGGGGTCACGCGGGCCATAGGCCTGGGGGTGAATGAGGTGGCGATCTGCCTGGAGGTGCTGGCTGCCATCGATCTCGATGTCATCCTGCTGGCCGGGCGCTACACGCTGCTGGAACAGGCGCCGCTGGATGATCTCCTGCCGCTGTGCGAAGCCCGCGGCGTGCAATTGATCGTGGGCGGCCCCTTCAATTCCGGCGTGCTGGCCGGCCATCCGCATTATGACTATGGCGTGGTGCCGCCGGCGGTGGCGGCGCGGGTGCAGGCGTTGTCCGCTTTGTGCGCAGCCCATGATGTGCCGCTGGCGGCGGCGGCGCTGCAGTTCCCGCTTGCCCATCCGGCGGTGACCACGGTGATCCCCGGCGCGCGCTCGCCGACCGAAATGGCGGCCAACATCGCCCACATGGCCCGGCCTATTCCGGCTGCGCTGTGGGCCGACATGAAGGCGCAGGGGCTGATCCGCGCCGATGCACCGGTGCCGGGTGAACAAGGGTCTTCTGGCCGATGAGGATCGACGCCCACCAGCATTTCTGGCGCCGCGACCGCGGCGACTATGATTGGCTGACCCCGGCGCTGGCGCCGCTGTGGCGGGATTTCCTGCCGCCTGACCTGGCGCCGCTGCTGGCCCGCCACGCCATTGCCGGCAGCGTGCTGGTGCAGGCCGCGCCCACCGAGGCCGAAACCGGCTTCATGCTCGATCTCGCCCGCCGTCACGGCTTCATCCGCGGTGTCGTCGGCTGGACCGATCTTTCGGCTCCCGATGCGCCGGAGCGCATTGCCACGCTGGCTGACGATCCGCTGCTGGTCGGCTTGCGCCCCATGCTGCAGGACCTGCCCGATGATGATGCCATCCTGGCGCCTGCCGTGCAGCCGGCGCTGGCAGCAATGGCGGCACACGGCCTGGCACTGGACGCCCTGATCCGGCCGCGCCACCTGCCGCGCCTGCTCGCCGTGCGTGACCGGCACCCGCAATTGAAGATCGTGATCGATCATGCCGCCAAGCCCGACATTGCCGGCGGTGATCTCGCCGGTTGGGCCCGCGACCTCGCCGCGGTCGCTGCCGATGGATTCACCCACTGCAAGCTGTCCGGACTCGCCACCGAGGCCGCGCCGGGCTGGACAACGGCGGATCTGAAGCCGGTGACGGACAGTGTTCTGGCCGCCTTCGGGCCGGATCGCGTGATGTGGGGCAGCGACTGGCCGGTGCTGAACCTGAATGGCAGCTATGATGAGTGGGTGGCGGCCAGCGATGCCCTGCTGGCCGGTCTGGATGCGGCGGGCGTAGCGGCAGTGCATGGTGGCACGGCGGTGCGCTTTTATGGACTGGAGGCAGGGTGATGCAGCGGCGCGCGATGGTGATCCGGGTGAAGCCGGAGAAGCTGGCGGAGTACAGGGCGCTGCACGCCAAGCCCTTTCCCGGCGTGATCGCCGCGCTGAAGGCGGCGAATGTCTCCAACTATTCCATCTTCCTGAAGGACGACGTGCTGTTCGGTTATCTCGAATATAGCGGCAGCGACTGGGAGGCCGACATGGCGAAGGTGGCGGCTGATCCCGAGACCCAGCGCTGGTGGACCTTCACCGACCCGTGTCAGACCCCCTGGCCGACGGCGCAGCCGGGCGAGTGGTGGTCCGACATGGAATGCGTTTTCCACATGGATTGAGTGCTTTGGGATTGAGTGCATTGGGATTGAGTGCACCGGGATTGAAAGGACGACAGATGGGCAGACTGGCAGGCAAGCGCGCCTTCGTGACGGCGGCGGGCGCCGGGATCGGGCGGGCTACCGCGCTGGCCTTCGCGCGCGAGGGCGCGGGCGTGATCGCCACCGACATCGATGCGGCGGC
>NZ_WMHO01000068.1 GCF_010994245.1 Sandarakinorhabdus rubra | reverse complement strand
CTGTCCGACGGCGGCCTTGCCGTGGCGCTGGCCGAAATGGCGTTGGCTGGCGGCCTTGGCGCCACAGTGACGCCGGCGCTCGATGCTGCGGCCGCCTTTGGCGAGGACCAGGGCCGTTATGTGGTGACGGCACCGGCCGGCGTGGCGATTGCCGGCGCGGTGTGCATCGGCAACGTGGGGGGTGACGCGCTGGTGCTGAACGGCAACGCGGTGCCGCTGGCCGAACTGCGCCGCATCCACGAGGCTGCGCTGCCGGCGATGATGCAGGGCTGAAGCCGCTGCCACACGCCTGTCACGCCGGCAGGTTCGACGGGAAACAGGCCCGGGCCCGGCCGCTCCTCTTGAAAGCGCGGCCGGCGGGGCCAGATTCGGTGGCATGACCGCACTTGCCGCTGCCCGCCCCTCGCCTGCCCTGCCCCGCACCGGCGCAGCCGATGCGCGCGCCCGCATCGAACGGCTGGAATATTTGCTGGAAGGCGCGGTGCGTATCCCTGGCCTTGGCACGCGCATCGGAGCAGATGCCATCATCGGCCTGGTGCCGGGCATAGGCGATGCCGCAATGGCGGCGCTGGGCCTCTACCTGGTGTGGGAGGCGCGCAACCTCGGCGCGTCGCGCTGGCTGATGCTGCGCATGCTGGCCAATGTCGGGATTGATGCCGCACTGGGCAGCGTGCCGGTGGCCGGCGACCTGTTCGACCTGGTCTTCCGCTCGAACCGCCGCAACTTGCAGCTCATCCGGCGGCTGGCCGCTCAGGCATAATCCAGGCCCACATCGGCTGCCGGCGCGCTCTGCGTGATGCGCCCGACGCTGATGTAGGTGACACCGGTTTCGGCAATCGCGCGGATCGTTTCCAGCCGCACGCCGCCGCTGGCCTCGGTGGGCACCCGCCCCGCCACCAGCGCGACCGCGGCCTTCAGGGTCGGCACGTCCATGTTGTCGAGCAGCAGACGGTCGGCCCCGGCGGCGAGCGCCGGCTCGATCTGGTCGATGCGGTCGACCTCGACCACCACGCCGGTGAGGCCGGCCGCCTTGGCGGCGCGCACCGCCGGTTCCACCCCGCCGGCGACAGCGATATGATTGTCCTTGATCATCACCCCGTCATCCAGCCGCAGCCGGTGGTTGGTGGCGCCGCCCATCCGGGTCGCATATTTCTCCAGGGCGCGCAGACCGGGCAGCGTCTTCCTGGTGTCGAGCAACACCGCGCCGGTGCCGGCGATGGCCTCGACATAGCGGCGCGTCAGCGTGGCGATGCCGGTCAGATGCTGCACCGTGTTGAGGGCCGAGCGTTCCGCCATGAGCAGCGCGCGGGCATTGCCGGCGATGCGCATCAGGTCGGCACCGGCCGGCACCGCCTGGCCCTCCGCCACCAAGGTTTCGATCGTGCAGGCCGGGTCGAGGGCACGAAAGAACGCCTCGGCCAGCGGCAGTCCGGCGACCACCACGGCATCGCGACTGTCCATCACCGCCGTCAACCGCGCCTCGGCCGGGATCACCGCCGCCGACGTGATGTCGCCGCCCTGCCCCAAGTCCTCGGCCAGGGTGGCGGCGACGAAGGTTGCGGTGTCGAACCCGTCAATCACCCGTCACCCGTACGGGCGAGACATTGCCGGCCATCTCCAGCATGCGGTCGAGGCTGCGCTTGGCCTTCACCCGCACATCTTCCGGCACCTCGATCTGCGGCGTCAGATCACGCAGCGCCAGATAGAGTTTCTCCATCGTGTTCAGCGCCATGAACGGGCAGGTGTTGCAGCTGCAATTGCCATCAGCTCCCGGCGCGCCGATGAAAGTCTTGTGCGGTGCCTTCAACTGCATCTGGTGGATGATGTTGGGCTCGGTCGCCACGATCACTGTGGGTTCCGGCGTGTTAAGCGCATAGTTCAGGATGCCGCTGGTGGCACCGATGTAATCGGCCAACTCCAGGATCGGCGCCGGGCATTCCGGGTGGGCCAGCACCGGGGCGGCCGGATGCTGGGCCTTCAGCTTCAACAGCTCGGTCACCGAGAAGCGCTCGTGCACGATGCAGGTGCCGTCCCACAGCAGCATGTCGCGCCCGGTCTTGCGCGCGAGCCAGGCCCCCAGGTGCTTGTCGGGCGCGAACAGGATCTTCTGGTCGGCCGGCAGCTGATTGATGATCTTTTCCGCCGACGACGAGGTCACGATGATGTCGCTCTCCGCCTTCACCGCCGCCGAACAGTTGATGTAGGTGAGGCTGAGGTGATCGGGGTGCGCCCGGCGAAACTTCGCGAACTCCTCCGGCGGGCAGCTGTCTTCCAGGCTGCACCCGGCCTTCAGATCGGGCAGTACCACGGTCTTCTGCGGCGAGAGGATCTTGGCCACCTCGGCCATGAACTTGACGCCGCAAAAGGCGATGACGTCGGCCTCGGTGGCGGCGGCCTTGCGCGACAGGTCGAGCGAATCACCGACGAAATCGGCAATGTCCTGAATCTCTGGCGCCTGATAATAATGGGCGAGGATGACGGCGTTGCGCTCTTTGCGCAGCCGGTTGATCTCCGCCTTCACGTCAACGCCGGCGCCGACACCGCCGAGCAGGTTCAATCGGGCATCCATCAACTTTCTCCCGTCGTCATCCACGCTTCGCCACTGCGCGCCACGCGGCCGCGGCGTTCAAGGTCGATGAGGTGGGCCAGCACGCTGCGCCCGGCGGCCGGGTGCAGCCGCTTGTCCACCTGCGCATACATGGCCGACACCATCTGCGGTATTGTCACCAGCCCCTCGCCAATGGCGCGCAGCACCTGTGTCTCGCGCTGGCGGCGGTGAGCGAGCAGGTGCTTCACGAAGCGCTGCGGCTCGGTCACCGGCTCGCCGTGGGTAGGGTGATAGATGGCGTCATCGCGCGCCAGCAGCTTTTCAAGGCTGGCCATATAGGCTGCCATGTCGCCATCGGGCGGCGCCACCACCGTGGTGCTCCAGCCCATCACGTGATCGCCGGTGAACAGCGCCCTTTCCTGCTCCAGGGCGAAGCACAGGTGATTGCTGGTGTGGCCGGGCGTGGCGACGGCAGTGAGCGTCCAGCCGGGACCGGCAACACTCTCGCCATCGGCCAGCACCCGGTCCGGCGCATAGCTGGCATCGAAGCCGGCATCGGCGCGCGGGCCATCATCGGCCAGCACCAGGGGCGCGCAGCCCACGATCGCGGCCCCCGTGGCGGCCTTCAGCGCCGGCGCAGCGGGCGAATGGTCCATGTGGGTGTGGGTGATGACGATGTGGGAGACGGTCTCGCCGGCCAGCGCCGCAATCAGCGCGCGCACATGCGCCGGATCGTCCGGGCCGGGATCGATCACCGCGACCTGTCCGTGGCCAACCACGAATGTCCCGGTGCCGGTAAAGGTGAAGGGGGACGGATTGCGCGCCAGCAGCCGCCGCACCAGCGGCGAGCGCGCTTGCAGATGCCCATAGGCGGCGCTGTCGGGGTGGCTGGCCAAGTCCATGGGCTTCATGTGGCAGCACGACCCGCCAATGTGAAGAGGCTGGGCTGCAACAAGCCGGCTTGGCAAGCGGGCGCGCGTGTCGCATGCGGATCATGTCAGGGAGGAACGAATGCACTTCGACGTGGTGATCGTGGGCGGCGGCCATGGCGGCGCGGCGCAGGCGGCGCAACTGCGGCAACGCGGCTATGCCGGCAGCATCGCCATCCTGACGGCCGAGCCAGAGCTGCCCTACGAACGCCCGCCGCTGTCCAAGGACTATCTGGCCGGCGAGAAGGGCTTTGACCGCATGCTGCTGCGGCCGCCGGCCTTCTGGGCGGAACGGCAGGTGGAGATCTTGACCAGCGTGCGGGTGACGGCGGTTGCTCCCACTGCCCACCGCCTTGCCACCAGCGCCGGCGAGATTGGTTATGGCACGCTGGTGTGGGCCGCCGGCGGTGACGCGCGGCGCCTCGCCTGTCCCGGCCATGACCTGGCCGGCATCCACGCCATCCGCACCCGTGCCGATGTCGATGCATTGAAGGCCGATCTGCACCCCGGTGCGCGCGTGCTGGTGGTGGGGGGCGGGTATATTGGGCTGGAGTCTGCGGCCGTGCTGGCCAAGCTGGGCCACCAGGTGACCGTTCTGGAAGCCATGGACCGCGTGCTCGCCCGCGTGGCCGGTCCGGAACTGTCCAGCTTCTATGAAGCGGAACATCGTGCTCATGGCGTGCGCCTGGAAACCGGGGCGCAGGTGACGGCCATCACCGGCGCCAATGGCCGCGCCACCGGCGCCCTGCTGGCCGACGGGCGGCAGATCGACGCCGACGTGGTGATCGTGGGCATTGGCATCGTGCCGGCGGTGGCGCCGCTGCTGGCCGCCGGCGCCAGGGGCGGGAACGGCGTGTGGGTGGACGATCATTGCCGCACCAGCCTTGCCGACATCTTTGCGATCGGGGACTGCGCGCTCCACGCCAACGCCTTTGCCGGTGGCGCCGAGATCCGGCTCGAATCGGTGCAGAACGCCGCCGACATGGCCGCCACCGTGGCCCGCGCCCTCACTGGCGATCCCGCCCCCTACCACGCGGTGCCGTGGTTCTGGTCCAATCAGTATGATCTGCGGCTGCAGACGATGGGGTTGAGCCTTGGGCACGACCAGACCGTGCTGCGCGGCGATCCCGCCACCCGGAGCTTAAGCCTGGTCTATCTGAAGCAGGGCAAGGTCATCGCGCTCGATTGCGTGAACGCCGCGCGCGATTATGTGCAGGGCAAGGCGCTCGTGGAACAAGGCGTCGTGGTGCCGGCAGAAGCGCTCGCCGATGCTGCCACGCCGCTGAAGACCTGGCATCCGGCCTGAGGGAGGCAGACATGGACATATCTCGGCGGGGATGGCTGGGGCTGGCCGGAACGACAGCTGCTGCCACGCAGGCAAGCGCCATCACCATCCGCATGGCCGATCCCACCGGCTTTGCGCCGGCGCCCGGCATTGCCCATCTGAAATACAACGAGAATCCACTCGGGCCCCCGGCGTCTGCCATTCAGGCCATGGCCGATCTGGCGCGCACCAGTTGGTATTATGCCGATGATGCCGAAGCCCGGCTGGCGGCCATGATCGGCAAGCGGCTCGGCGTGCCGGCCAGTCAGGTGGTGCTGGGCCACGGCAGTTCGGAAGTCATCACCAGCGCCGCACTGGCGTGGGGGCGGCGCGGCACCATAGTGATGCCGGCGCTGCAGTTCGACGAGCCCCTGCTTTACCCGATGGCGCAGGGTCTCAGCCTTCGACGCGTCGCCATGGCGCCCGACATGGGCATCGATCTGGGTGCGCTGGGGCGTGCCGCCGCCGCGCCGGACGTGGTGATGATCTACCTGTGCAATCCCAACAACCCGACAGGCATGGTGCTGCCCACTGCCGAGTTGGTGGCCTTCGCCCGCAGCCTGCCGCCGCGCGTCACCCTGCTGGTCGACGAAGCCTATATGGAACTGGCCGATGATCCGGCGGCGCGCACCATGCTGCCGCTGGTGGCTTCGGGCGCCAACATCATCGTCACCCGCACATTTTCCAAACTGTTCGGCATGGCCGGCCTGCGCATCGGCTATGCCGTGGCATCGCCGGCCAACGCCGCTGAACTGAAGCGCCATCGCCTGACCATCAGCCTCAATGC
The DNA here is from genome assembly GCF_010994245.1 of Sandarakinorhabdus rubra. GTDB lineage: Bacteria > Pseudomonadota > Alphaproteobacteria > Sphingomonadales > Sphingomonadaceae > Sandarakinorhabdus > Sandarakinorhabdus rubra. The sequence goes on along the minus strand of NZ_WMHO01000068.1, from coordinate 6,456 downwards.
GCCCGGCCTCGCCGCCGCCATCGCCGCCTGGGACGACACGCGCTTTCAGGCGGACAGCCGGGCGCAGATCATTGCCGCCCGGCGCGTGCTGGAAGCCGCCGTGGCCCGCGCTGGCACCGTTGCGCTGCCGTCGCAGACCAACTTCCTGTTCGTGAAGGTGGCCGATGCGAACCGCTTTTCCGCTGCCATGGCGCAGAAAGGCATATTGGTGCGCGGAGCCTGGGGGCCGGCGTGGCCGAACTGGTCGCGCGTGTCGACCGGGCGCCTCGCCGATGTGCAGCGCTTTGCCGACGCCCTGCCGGGCCTGGTCAACGCCTGATCGTCTTGCCAGTCGGCGCCGGTCGGCGCATGGCCGGAACCAACCACAGCGTGCAGGAGCAGCGTCATGGCCAGCAGGGTCATCCTCACCGTCATCGGCTCGGACCGTCCGGGCCTGACCGCCGCATTGTCGCGGGCGGTGCTCTCAGCTGGCGGCAACTGGCTGGAATCGCATCTGGCGCAGCTGGCCGGTCGCTATGTCGGCAGTGTACTGGTGGAGATCGCGCCTGATCGGCTGGAAGCGCTGCACCAGGCGGTGGCCGACGTGGATGCCGAGGGGCTGAACGTCAGCCTGGTGCCAGCCGGTGTTGCGGCTGCGGCTGGCACACGGCTGCGGCTGCAGTTGGTGGCGCAGGATCGGCCGGGGATCATCAACGAGCTGACCCAGGCGCTGGCGCCATTGAAGGTGAACATCGAATCGCTGGACACCAGGGTGGAGGACAGCGCCTGGTCAGGCGCGCGCATGTTCCGCGCCGAGGTGGAGGCCAGCCTGCCACCGGACGTGACGGCGGCCGACGTGCAGGCTGCGCTGGAAGGCGTGTCGGCGGAGATCATGGTCGATCTCGGCTGAACCATCCCGACCGCTCGCCACCTGTTTGGGCAGTTTGCCTGAGGCTGCCAGCCGGGCTAGCCTGCCGGTGACAGGATGGGGAGTGCCACCATGGCCGAGAGCTTTGATTTCATCATCGTTGGCGCCGGTTCCGCCGGCTGCGTGCTGGCCAACCGACTTTCCGCCGATCCCGGCACGCGCGTCGCATTGCTGGAAGCCGGCGGCAACGACAACAGCATGATGATCCAGATGCCGGCCGGAATCGCGCAGATCATCCCGCCCGACAAGGAAAGCCCGTTCGACTGGGCCTATTGGACCGAACCGCAGGCGCAGCTCGACGGCCGCTCGCTCTACTGGCCGCGCGGTCGGGCGCTGGGCGGTTCCTCGTCGATCAACGGCATGGTCTATATCCGCGGCCATGCCAGCGATTATAACCGCTGGTCGCAACTGGGGCTGACCGGCTGGGGCTGGGACGACGTGCTGCCCTATTTCCGCAAGGCCGAGGATTCGGAGCGCGGTGCCGATGATTTTCACGGGGCTGGCGGCCCGCTGCACACCAGCCGCAAGGGCGCCCTGCCCCACACGCTGAACGCGGCCTTCCTGGAAGCGGCGCAGCAGGCCGGCTATCGCCGCACCGACGACTTCAACGGACCGCAGTTCGAAGGCGCCGGCCAATATGATGCCACCATCAAGGATGGCGAGCGCTTCTCGGCAGCCAAGGCCTATCTCACCGATGCCGTACGCAAGCGGCCGAACCTTTCGATCATCACCGGTGTCCAGGCACGTCGCGTGCTGTTCGAGGGCCAGCGCGCGGCGGGCGTGGAATATGCGCGTGGTGGTGCGGTGGAGAGCGCCATGGCGCGGGAGGTGATCCTGTGTGGCGGTGCCATCAACAGCCCCCAGCTTCTGATGCTGTCCGGCATTGGCCCAGCCGCGCACCTGCAGCAGTTCGGCGTCCCGGTGATCGCCGACAGCCCCGATGTTGGCGGCAATCTGCAGGACCATCTTGATGTGATCGTGCAGTGGCACTGCAGCCAGCCGATCACGCTGAACAGCAATTCGAAGTTCATCAACAAGATGGTGGCGCTGGGCAAATGGGTGTTCGCCCGCACCGGCAACGGCGCCCACATGCCGACTCCGGTGGGGGCCTTCCTTGCCACGCGCGAAGGCCTGGCCGCACCCGACATCCAGATGCACTTCATGCCGGTACGCGGCAACCCGCACGGCCGTGGTCAGATGGACGGCGGCCATGGTTATCAGCTGCACGTCTGCCAGCTGCGCCCGGAAAGCCGCGGCACCATCCGGCTGAAATCGCCCGACCCGCTGGCCCATCCGGCCATCGATCCCAAGTATCTGTCGGCCCCGGAAGACGTGGAAACCCTGCTGTCCGGTGTCGAGATGGCGCGGCGGATCGGCGGCCAGCCGGCCTTTGCACCCTACAACGCCGGGGAGGCCTGGCCAGGCGAGACCGTGACCGATCGGGACCAGTTGCTGGCCATGATGCGCGGCTGGGCAGAAACCATCTACCATCCGGTAGGCACCTGCCGCATGGGCGTGGATGAGAAGGCGGTCGTCGACGGCCAGCTCAGGGTCAACGGTGTCGAGGGGCTGCGCGTCGTCGACGCCAGTGTGATGCCCTATCTGGTGTCGGGCAACACCAATGCGCCGACCATCATGATTGCCGAAAAGGCGGCCGACATCATCGGCGAGCGCACAAGGCTGGAACGCAAGCTGGGGCTGGCCGCATGACCATCACCGCGTTCACCATTCCGGAGCAGGCCGACGAGGTGGCGTGGATCCGCGAGCGCGTGGCGGCCTATCGCTGGTTCGAGGAACCGCCGAATGCTGGCTGGCGCCACGGCGCCAACCGCGACTACATGCAACGCCTGCAGGCCTACTGGCTGGAGCGGTTCGACTGGGCCGGCGCGGTCGCCCATCTGAACCGGGTGCCGCACGTGCGAGTGGCGGTAGGCGAGGATGGCGGCAAGCCGTTTCATCTGCATGCCGTGCACCTGCGGTCCAGCAGGGCAGATGCGCGTCCGCTGCTGATCGCCCATGGCTGGCCGGGCTCAATCCTCGAGTTTGATGCCATCTTCGAGCGGCTGGCCGAGCCCGAGGACCCGGCAGCCCCTGCCTTCCATGTCGTGGCGCCCTCATTGCCCGGCTATGCCTGGTCGGATCGACCGTCGGCACCGATCGGCCCACGCGAGGTTGCCCGTCGCTATGACGCGCTGATGGCAGCGCTGGGCTATGAACGCTATCTCTATCAGGGCGGGGACTGGGGCTGCGTGATCGGCGGCTGGATCGGACTTGAGTCGAGCCGCGTCGAGGCCATCCATCTGAACGGTTTCGGCCTGCGCCCGGCCGACATGGCGCCCACCACGCCAGAGGAAGGCGCGTGGCTGCAGAAGGCCGTCGCGATCCGGGATGTCGAGACCGCCTATCTGCAGTTGCAGGGCACCAAGCCGCAGAGCCTGGGCTTTGCCATGATGGATTCGCCGATGGGTGTGGCGGCCTGGTTCTCGGAAAAGTTCGTCGGCTGGTCCGATGTGGCGGGCGACTATACGGATCCGCCATTCAGCATGGACAAGATGCTCACCAACATCATGATTTACCTCACCACGCGCAGCTTCCTCACTGCGACCTGGATCTATCGCGGCATGTTCCTGGAAGGCGGCTTTGCGATGCCTGCAGGCAGCCGCGTGACGGTGCCGACCGGGGTTGCTGCCTTCCCGCGCGACCTGCTCGCCTTTCCGCCGCGCGCCATGGTCGAGCGGGGCTACAATGTCGCGCACTGGACAACGATGCCGCGCGGCGGCCACTTTGCCAGCCTTGAGGAACCGAAACTGTTCCTCGCTGATCTCAGGGCCTTTGTCGCCGGGCTGTGACAGCGAAACTGATCAGCACGCCTCCTCCGCCCTTGTGGCTGGTTTCGCCCGGGCTTACCGCGTATCCTGATGCCCTGTCGCACATGGAGGCGATAGCAACCGGGATCCGGGCCGGGACGGAGGCCGAACAGGTCTGGCTTGTCGAACATCCGCCGCTCTACACCGCCGGCACCAGCGCCGATCCGGCTGAACTGGTGGACAAGGCCCGCTTCGCCGTCTTCGATGCCGGGCGCGGCGGCCGCTACACCTATCATGGCCCTGGCCAACGCACCGTCTATGTGATGCTTGATCTTGCGGCCCGCGGGCGCGACGTGCGGGCCTTCGTGGCGGCACTTGAGCAATGGATCATCTCCGTCCTGGCCGATTTCGGCGTCGCCGGCCGGGCCATTCCCGGCAAGGTTGGTGTCTGGGTGGACAGCGCCGAAGGCGCGGCCAAGATCGCAGCCATCGGCGTTCGCGTCCGCCGCTGGGTCAGTCTCCATGGTCTGGCGATCAACGTCGCGCCCGACCTGGAGCATTTTGCGGGGATCATCCCGTGCGGGCTGCCTGAACCAGTCACCAGCCTCGCGGCCCTTGGCCGGGCCGTCACCATGCCAGAGCTTGATGCGTCGCTGCAGCGGCATTTGCCCGCCCTGCTGGCACGTCTCGTCGCATGAGCGTCCTGGCGTGAAATGTCGCGCTTGCAGGATATGACCGGTATCGCTAATGTCTACCCCCGTTGGGGGATTAAGACCTGCCGTCCCAACTCGTCCTGGGTTCAGGCGAAACCGTCCAAGGAGTTTGACACATGATCGAGAAGCTGAAGACTGCCTCGCTGATCGCCGGCGCCGCCCTGCTCGTCGTCGCTTGCGGCGAAAAGAAGGCTGAAGAAGCCGCTCCGGCTGCTGAAGCCCCGGCCGCTGAAGAAGCCGCTCCGGCTGCTGACGCCGCTGCTCCGGCCGAAGGCGCTGCTGACGCCATGGCTCCGGCCGCTGACGCTGCCGCTCCGGCTGCCGACGCCGCTGCTCCGGCCGCTGACGCCGCTGCTGCTCCGGCTGAAGCCAAGTAATCGACTTTTCGTCGTTTTGGCTTATGAAGGGCCGTCCCGAAAGGGGCGGCCCTTTTTCCTTGGGAAGGATATGTTGATGAGCCTTGCACAGATCACCGAGCAGATGACCCAGCGGATGGGCAGCGGTGGCCAGTTCAAGAAGTCGGTGAAGTTCGATTTCGGGGCCGATGGCCTTGTCCGCATTGACGATACGGTTGCCCCGGTCGTGGTGTCGAATGAGGACGGCCCGACGGCTTGCACCATCAAGGTGAGCATGGCGGATTTCATGGACATTGCCACCGGCAAGCAGAACGCCCAGATGGCCTTTATGATGGGCAAGCTGAAGATCGAAGGCGACATGTCGGTGGCGCTGTCGCTTGGCAGTATCCTTGGCTGAACGAAACTCTCGCACAAACGGGGCCGGCTGCAGCCGGCCCTTCATCGTAGTGTAACCGTATGATTGTTGCTGGCAATAACAGAGTATTGGTGACAGCGATGCTTGCGGTCGGGCTGATCGGCATGGTCGGCAGCGCCGACGCGGCGCCACTGCGCAAGAAAGCCCCGGCCCGGCGTGCAGCAGCGAAGGTGGTGCCCGCACGGCCGGCCCTGCCAGCCGCAGTGCAGCCGCCAGGCATCATGGTGCCCAAGCCCGTCACGCTGGTGAAGCCAACGCCAGCCGAACAGCAGGCCCATGCTGTTTGGACCCTCAGGGCCGCGCTCAACGTGGCGGCACTACAATGCCAATACTCGCCATTCCTGCGCACGGTGGACAATTATAACAACATGCTGGGCAAGCATGCTGCCGAACTGACCGCCGCTCAGAACGTTATGGTCAATCATTTCAAGCGCACGCAGAAAGCCGGCCTGGCGGCATTCGATCGCTACAACACGCGCAGCTACAACAGCTTTTCTACGCTTGATGCCCAGTACAGCTTCTGTTGGACCGCCGGCCAGGCCGGCCAGGCGCTGCGTGTGGCGAACGTGGGGACCATGGCAAGGGTGGCCGAGATCGCCCTGCCTGCGGTGCGTGCCGCCCTTGCCCATCAGCCGAGTCCTGTGGGCCTGGCGGTGCCGCCATTGGCGCAGCTACCTCAGTTCGGTCCGCAGGATCCCGTTCAAGCCAACAACTGAGCATCCGCGGCACGCGAGACTGTTATCGCCAGCTGCCGCTTGAGAACGAAAAAAGGGAGGCGGCCTGGGCCGCCTCCCTATCTTCTTGGCGTTGCTGCCGCTTACTGCGGCTGGCACGGTCCCGACGAGACCGGGGCCGGCGCACCACTGAAGGTGATTTCCACGCGCCGGTTCTGCGGCTCGCGGACACCATCGGCGGTGTCGACCAGCGGACGGCCTTCACCGAAGGCTTCGGTGGCGATCGCATCACCGGGCACGCCCTTGCCGGCCAGATAGGCCTTCACGGCGTCAGCACGGCGCTGCGACAGCTTCACGTTGTAGTCGTCCTTGCCCGACTTGTCGGCGTGGCCGGCCAGCGCGACGCTGGTCTGGCCGGTGGCAGCGAACTGCTCGGCCGCACGGTCAAGGATCGCGGCCGCCTCAGCCGTGATGTTCGACTTGTCCCAATCGAAGAAGACCAGGAACGGCCCCGGCGTCACGGCCGGCGGCGGGCACGGCGGCAACGGCGGCGGCGGAGGCGGCGGGGGAGGCGGCGGGGGAGG
>NZ_WMHO01000067.1 GCF_010994245.1 Sandarakinorhabdus rubra | reverse complement strand
TTGACCGGAAGACGAGCGGCGAGCTGTTTGCGGAGCTGGCGACGCTGGGCGCCGGCCTGCTGGTGGATGTGCTGGCCCACCCGCGCGCCGCCGTGCCGCAGCCGGAGGCCGGCGCCACGCTGGCGCCGCGCATCGAGAAGGCGCAGGCGCATCTGGATGTGACACAGCCGGCTGCCGTGCTGGAACGCTCCGTGCGGGCCTTCAACCCGGCGCCGGGCGCGTGGGTAGAGATTGGCGGGGAGCGGGTGAAGATCATGGCCGCCAGCGTCGAGCCAGCCACATCGACCCCCGGCGTAACGCTGGACGACCGGCTGCTGATCGGCACCGGCGACGGCGCCTTGCGACCAACGTTGGTGCAGCGCGCCGGCAAGCCGGCGATGGACGTGAAGGCGCTGCTCAATGGCTGGCGCGTGCCGGCAGGCACACCGGTTTCGTGACGCGCTTTCGTTTCACCGTTGAATATGATGGCCGCGTCTTCATGGGCTGGCAGCGGCAGGCGCACGGCCCCTCGGTGCAGCAGGCGATCGAGGACGCGATCTTCAGCGTCACCGGCGAGGCGGTGGAGGTGATTGCTGCCGGTCGCACCGATGCCGGTGTGCATGCCAGCGCCATGCCCGCCCATGCCGACATTGCCCGGGCCATCACGCCATTCCGCCTGATGGAGGCGATCAACGCCCGGCTGAAGCCGCAGCCGGTGGCCATCCTCGACTGTGCGTTGGCCCCCGATTTCCACGCCCGCTTTGATTGCACCGGTCGACGCTATCGCTATCGTATCATCAATCGCCGGGCGCCGCTGACCATCGATGCCGGGCTGGCCTGGCGGGTGCCGATGCAGCTGGACGCCGATGCCATGCACGCCGCGGCCCAGCGGCTGGTCGGGCGGCATGATTTCACCACCTTCCGATCCGCCCAATGCCAGGCCAATTCGCCGCTGCGCACGCTCGACCGGCTGGACGTGGTGCGGCACGGCGAGACCATCGAGATCTTCGCTGCCGCCCGCTCCTTCCTGCATCACCAGGTCCGCTCCATGGTCGGCTGCCTGAAGCTGGTGGGTGAAGGCCGCTGGAGTGCGGACGACCTCGCCGCCGCACTGGCCGCTCGCGATCGCGCCGCGTTGGGCCTCAACGCGCCGCCGGACGGCCTCTCGTTCATAGGCGCCATCTACCCAACACTGTCGGTGGGGCTTACAGGCTGGGCGTAACCTGGCCGGACTGGTCGTGTTACTTCAAGGATTTAAGGTCACACTGCGACTGGCACGCATGTTGCTGCTCTGTGGCCATGGGGTGGGGACCGCAAAGCTTTAACATCCGCCTGCTTTGGTTGGCCGGGCTGGCACTGGGTGCGGTGGCCGGCGGCCTGACCGGCTGGCTGCTCGCCGGCTGAACTGGCGCCAGCTCAACGCCAGGCGCCTGTTTTCGGCCAGCTCAACGCCAGCCGAGTGCTTCGGCCATGATGTGGAAGATCAGATTCTGTTCCATCACCCCGCGCACGAGGTCAGCGCGCGGGCCTTCCGCAAACAGCGCCACATCCTCGCCGGCATGGCTCTCGCTGGCGGTGCCGTGCGTCTTGTTGGCGAGATAGTTGGGATCGTCCGGCGGCAGCAGGCGGGACAGGCCGCGCGCCTGGAACGCTCCGTTCGCATAGCTGAGAGTCGTCATCGGCTGGCCGCGATCATCGAGGGCATAGCCTTCAGGGCTCAGCGCGCCCTCGCTCTCGCCGCCGCGCGCCGGCTTGATATAGCCCAGGATGTTGTTGCCGCGCTCCGGATAGCCGGCGATGGTCATCACGTGGCTGTGATCGGCGGTGACCAGCACCAGCGTCTCGTCGAGGTTTACGCTCTTCAGCACCTCGGCCACGGTGGCGCTGAACATCTGGGCTTCCTTCAGCGCGCGATAGGGGTTGCTGGCATGGTGGCCATGGTCGATGCGGCCGCCCTCGATCATCAGATAATAGCCCTTGCCGCGCCGTGCCCTGGCGCCGGCCTCCAGCTTCGCCAGCGCAAAGCGCGCCATTTCCGGGAGGCTGGGCTCGGCATCGTCCTTGCGGTCATGCTCGAAGCTCAGGTGGTCGGGGGTGAACAGGCCCAGCACCGGGCCAGTGCCTGCCGCCGCCAGCGCCCGCAGGCCCTTGGCGTCACTCACGAAGCGTCCCTGCGGCCAGGTCTTCTGCCATTCGGCGACGAGATCCCGACCATCATCGCGTTGCCCGCCCTTGCCCAGCGGCAGGAAGCGCGCGCGGCCGCCGCCCAGCACCACGTCCATGCCGCCCTTGAAGCCGATCAGCTGGGTGGCGAGATCGGCACAGCCCGACGCGCGATCGGACGCCGGATAGGCGCGGTCGGCGCCCTCCCAGTCACGGTTCGGCACATGGCCATAGACCGCCGCCGGGGTGGCATGCGTGATGCGGGTGGTGGTGACGATGCCAAGCCCCATCCCCTGGGCGCGCGCCAGCTCGGCAAAGCTGCGCGGCAGCTTCTCGGGCGTGCGGCAGGCCTCCGGCCCCTGATCGGCACCGAAGTTGATGACGCCGATGCGCGTCTTCACCCCGGTGTTGAGCGCGCTCGCGGTGCCGGCGCTGTCCGATACCTGGGCGTTGGTGTTGTAGGTTTTCACCAGGGCGGTATTGGCCATGCGGTCCCAAGCCAGGCTGTTGTCTTCACCCGGGCCTGGCGCGCGGCCGTCGATCGGACGCTGGCCATCGAAGATGCGCGCCGCGGTGATCGTGGCGATGCCCATGCCATCCCCCACCATCAGGATGACATTCTTGGCCCGCTTCGGCCGATTGACCGCCTTCAGACGCGCATCGAGGGCGGCGCGGCCATCCTGCCACCAGCTGTCCTGCACTGGCGTGTCGAGCACCGGAGCGGCTGTTGCGGGAAGGGCGGCGGCCAGCAGGCCAGCGAGAAACAGGTTGCGGATGATCATGAACAGGCCCCCTGCCCGTTATTTGTTACAGAAGTTTGATATCGCGCAGCCGCTCGACCAGATAGTCGTTGGCAGTGATCGGCGGATCCGCACGCGGCCCGCCGGGCAGCGCCTCGATCAGGTAATCCGGGCGGAAATGCAGGAAGAAGGGCGTTGAATAGCGCGCCACGCTCATCCGCTCCGGCGCCGGGTTGACCACCCGGTGCGTGGTCGATGGCAGGCGGTGGCCGGTCAGGCGCTGCAGCATGTCCCCGATGTTGCAGACAAGGCAGCCGGGCGGCGCATCGATGGCCCGCCACTGGCCGTCACGATCGAGCAGTTGCAGCCCGGCCTCCTCGGCGCCCAGCAGCAGGGTAATGACATTGATATCCTCGTGCGCGCCGGCGCGGATCGGTCCGGCGGTGTCGGGCGCCACCGGCGGATAGTGCAGCAGGCGCAGGATGGAATTGCCGTCGCGCACCGGATCGGCAAAGAACTCCGCCGCCAGCCCCAGGTGCACGGCGATGGCCCGCAGCAGGCGCTGCCCGGCCGCATCCAACGCCGCATACAGCGCGCTGACCGCCGGCTGGAAGTCCGGCACCTCGGCGGGCCACAGATTGGGCGGCATCACGCCGGCCTGGGGGTGGCCGGCCGGCAGATCGCGGCCAACGTGCCAGAATTCCTTCAGATCGGCGTGGGCCTGCCCCTTGGCTGCTTCCACCCCGAACGGGGTGAGGCCGCGCTGGCCGCCACCGCCCGCCACGACATAGCGGCGCTTCACATCCTCAGGCAGCGCAAAGAAGGCACGCGTCGCCGCCATCGCCCGGTCGATCAAGGGCTGCGGGATGCCGTGATCCGCCACCACCGCAAAGCCGGTGCGGGCAAAGGCATCGCCCAGCCGTTCCGCGGCGGCCGGCAGGTCGGCCTCGACCAGCGACAGGGGAACCGGCGTGATATCGGCAGCAAGCGTCATGCTCGCCCCTCTGCAACATTCGGCCGGCGGTTGCCAGACCCGCAAACCCTGTTGACCCTCTACGGCACGAAAGCTATTGCAGCCCTCCCGTGGCGCCCCCGGCGCCGGGCCTGTGGCAGCGTAGCTCAGTTGGTGAGAGCGCCGGATTCATAACCCGGAGGTCGGCAGTTCAAATCTGCCCGCTGCTACCATTCCCCGATAGTGTGGCCTGTGACGAGGATGAGGTGGCCAAGCCGCCCGACCGAGGGTAGAAGTTGAGCCGTCCTCAACTTGGGAGAGCCCCGATGTCCATCCCCGCCGCCTTTGCCGGCCGCCTGTCGATCCCGGTGATCGGTTCGCCGCTGTTCATCATCTCGGTGCCGGAACTGGTGATTGCCCAGTGCAAGGCTGGTGTCATCGGCAGCTTCCCCAGCCTCAATGCCCGCCCCATCGCGCAGTTCGAGGAGTGGCTGCAGCGGCTGAACAGCGAGCTTGGCCCCAATGACGCGCCCTATGCGGTCAACCTCATCGTCCACAAGTCCAACGACCGGCTGATGGCCGATCTGGAACTGTGCGTGAAATACAAGGTGCCGATGATCATCACCTCGCTGGGCGCCCGCGAGGACGTGAATGCCGCCATCCACAGCTATGGCGGGATCGTGATGCACGACATCATCAACAACAAGTTCGCCAAGAAGGCGATCGAGAAGGGTGCCGATGGCCTGATCGCGGTGGCGGCCGGCGCCGGCGGTCATGCCGGCACCACCAGCCCATTCGCGCTGATCCAGGAAATTCGCGAATGGTTCGATGGCCCGCTGGCGCTGTCGGGCTCGATTGCCACCGGCGACGCGGTGCTGGCGGCCGAAGCGATGGGCGCCGATTTCGGCTATATCGGCAGCGCCTTCATCGCGACCAAGGAAGCGCGTGCGGCCGAAGGCTACAAGCAGATGATCACGCAGAGCGCCTCTTCGGACATTGTCTATTCCAACCTGTTCACCGGCGTGCACGGCAATTATCTGCGCCCGTCCATCGTCGCGGCCGGCATGGACCCCGACAATCTGCCGACCAGCGATCCGTCGGCGATGAACTTCGGCAGCGGCGGCAACACCGAAGCCAAGGCCTGGAAGGACATCTGGGGCTGCGGCCAGGGCATTGGCGCGGTCAAGGACGTGCTGTCGGCCGGCGAGTATGTCGCCAAGCTGGTGCGCGAGTATAACGCCGCCCGCGCCCGTCTGGGCCTGGGTGCAGCCGCAATGGCCGCGGAGTGATGGGTGGGTCGGTGGAACTGACCGCCCGCACCCGGGCCCTGTGGCTGGCCGGCGCCGCGCTGCTTGGCCTCGTCAGCCAGTGGTGCGCGGTGCTGGGGCCCTGCGCCGCGCCGGTCTGACTCAGCCGATCCGTTCGGCGCCCTTCGTCCGCTTGTCCTCCACCGGGGCAGCGCGGGTCTTCACGCCCAGGCTGATCAGCAGTGAGGATGACACGAAGATCGACGAATAGGTGCCGATCACGATCCCCAGCACCATCGCGGCGGTGAAGCCGAAGATCACCTCCGGCCCAAGGAACAGCAGCGCGAGCAACGCCGCGAGCAGGGTCACCGAGGTCATCACCGTGCGCGGCAGCGTCTCGTTCACGCTGAGATCGATGATCTGCTTGATGTCCATCTGGCGGTATTTGCGCAGGTTCTCGCGAATGCGGTCGTCGATCACCACCTTGTCGTTGAGGCTGTAGCCGATGATGGTCAGCACGGCCGCCACGATGTTCAGATCAAACTCCAGCCAGGTCAGGCTGAAGAAGCCGAGGGTCACCACCACGTCGTGGACCAGTGCCACCACTGTGGACACGCCGAAATACCATTCGAAGCGGAACCAGGTGAACAGGGCCACGAACAGCATCGAAAGGCCAACCGCCCACAGCCCGTCACGGATGAGCTCGTCCGACACCTTGCCGGACACGCTTTCCACCCGCACGAACTTCACGCCCGGATAATCCCGCTCCAGCGCCACCCGGACCTGGCCAACCACACGCTGCACCGCGCCCTCTTCGCCTTCGGGCAGCGGCAGGCGCACCAGGATGGTCTGGGCGTTGCCGAACTCCTGCAGCGCAGCATCGCCCACCCCAACCCGGTTCACGCGCTCGCGCAGGCTGTCGAGTTCCGGCGGCTTCTGGAACTCCACTTGCATGGTAAGGCCGCCAACGAAGTCCACGCCGAGGTTGAGCCCGCGCGTTGCCAGCAGCGCGCCGGCGCCGATGGTGAGCAACAAGGTGAGCGCAAACGCCAGAAAGCGCAGCTTCACGAAGCCGATGTTGGTGTTGTCGGGAACAAGCTTCAGGGGCATGGCCGTTTCCCTATCAGATGCTCAGGGCCGCCGGCCGCGAGGCGGCCAGCCAACGCGCCACCATCAGGCGCACCACGGTGACGGCGGTGAACACCGAGGTGGCGATGCCGATCGACAGCACCACGGCGAAGCCCTTGATCGGGCCGGAGCCGAACAGGAACATGATGATGGCCACGATGATGTTGAGGCTGTTCGCATCCCAGATGGTGCGGGTCGCCTCGCGGAAACCGGTTTCCACCGAGGCGACCACGCCCCTGCCCTTGCGCTGTTCTTCACGGATGCGTTCGTTCACCAGCACGTTGGCATCAACCGCGGCGCCGATCGTGAGCACCATGCCGGCAATACCCGGCAATGTGAGCGTGAAGCCGGCGGCCGACATGATGCCGACAATCATGACGACGTTGATGACCAATGCGAGCACCGCGTAGACGCCGAAGCGGCCATAGGTGAGCACCATCAGCACCGAGACCGCCAGCACCGAGACGATCGAGGCGATCACCCCGGCACGGATCGAGTCGGCGCCGAGATCCGGCCCCACCGTGCGCTCCTCCACCACCTTCAGCTCCACCGGCAGCTTGCCGGAGCGCAGCAGGATGGCGAGCTCGTTGGCGGTGGCCACCGTGTAACTGCCGCTGATGATGCCGCTGCCGCCCAGGATCGGTTCGTTGATGTTGGGGGCCGAGATCACCGTGCCGTCGAGGACGATGGCAAAGGGCTTGCCGACATTTTCTGTGGTGGCCTGGGCGAAGCGCCGACCGCCGGTTGAATCGAAGCGGAACGACACAGCCGGCGCGCCGTTCTGATCGGTCGACACCTGGGCATCGACCAGCTGGTCACCGCTGATGATGGCGCGGCGCCGCACCACCACCTGGCCGCCTTCCTGCGCGGGCAAGATCTGGCTGCCGGGCGGGGCACGCCCTTGCGCCACCTCGGCCGGATCAGCCGCCGTGTCCACCAGCTTGAACTCCAGCTTGGCGGTCTTGCCGAGCAGCGCTTTCAGGGCCTGCGGGTCCTGCAGGCCGGGCACCTGCACCACGATACGGGTGCGGCCCTGGCGAACAATGGTGGGCTCTCGCGTGCCCAGTTCGTCGATGCGCTTGCGGATCACTTCCACGGCCTGCGCCATCGCACTGTCCACGGCAGCATCGATGCCGGACCGCGTTGGGGTGAGCAGCAGCTGCCCCGGCACCGCGCCACGTGCCACCTCCACCTCGCGCGCCGCACCCAGCCCCAGTGGCGCGGTCACCTTGTTCAGGATGGTCACGGCCTGATCGGTGCGTGCCACATCGCCCACGCTGAAGCTGAGCCGGCCGCCCTGCAACGACAGGTCGTTGACCGCGATGGCCCCGCCCTCGGCCGCGCGCAGTTCGCCGCGCACCGTGTCTTCCAGCGCCTCCAGCTTTGCCTTTTCAACGTCGAGCGGCGTTGCCTCCAGCATCAGGTGCGAACCGCCGCGCAGGTCGAGACCAAGCGGCAGCTGGCTCTTCGGCAACCCGGACGGCAGGCTGGCCAAGGTGGAATCCGAGAGGGCGTTGGGGATCGCCAGCACCGCGCAGATGGCGATGGTCAGCCAGATCGACCAGATCTTCCACTTGGGAAAGTCGAGCACGGGCGGGCTAGTCCTTGCTGTCCTGCGCGCCGTCGTTGGCCGCGGCCGGCACGCCGCGCGGCTTCACGTCGGCCAGGGTTGCCTTCAGAACCCGGAACTTGACACCGGGGCCGGCCTCCACCTCCACTTCGCTGTCGGTCACCCTCACGGCCTTGCCGAGGATGCCGCCACCGGTGACGACATCATCGCCCTTCTTGACCGCATCGACCATGGCGCGGTGCTGTTTCACCCGCTGCTGCTGCGGGCGGATGATGAGGAAATAGAAGATGGCGAAGATCGCCAGATAGGGCAGGAAGCCGATCAAGGCCGCCGTGCCGCCCGCTGCTGCGGCGCCGCCGGCGGCTTGGGCATGGGCCGGGGTTTCGAATATCACCGTTGTTCTCGTTTCCTGCTTGGGGGCGGGTTCGGCTCTAGCCGCTCCGCCAGAGGCGCGCAACCGGCCCCGTTCGGCACCCTGCTTTCAAGGCAGCCGCGCTTTGGCTATCGAGGCGGCATGGACATGATCGCCGAACACCTGGCCCGCATCGCCGCCGCGCTGGAACGCCTGTCGCCGCCCGGCGCTGCGCCCGCCAATCCCGCGACTGGCAACTGGTTCGGCTGGGACGGCACCCGGCTGCTGGCCGTGCCGCCGGCCCGCGCCGTGCCACTGGCGCTGTATTGCGGGGTGGAGGCGCAACTGGAGGCCGCCCGCACCAACCTTGCCCGCCACGCCCGCCGCCTGCCGGCGCATGACATGCTGTTGTGGGGTGCACGCGGCATGGGCAAATCCAGCCTGGTGCGCAGCGTGGTGGCCGATCTTCTGGCCCAGGGCGAGGATATCGCGCTAGTGCAGCTGGCGCTGCCGGCGCTGGCCAGCTTGCCGCAGCTGTTCGGCAGGCTTGCCGCCACCGATCGCGCGTTCGTGGTGTTCCTTGACGATGTCTCGCTGGGTGCCGATGCCGGCGAAGTGCATGCGCTGCGCTCGCTGCTCGATGGCGGCGTGGCGGCGCGGCCAGATCAGGTGCGCCTCGCCGTCACCTCCAACCGCCGCCACCTGGTGCCGCGCAGTCTTGCCGAGAACGAGGATCAGGCCATCAACCCGCGTGACGTGGCTGACGATCACCTGGCGCTGGCCGATCGCTTCGGTCTCAGGCTGGGTTTCCACGCCTGCGATCAGGCCCAGTATCTGGCGATGTGCGAACGCTATGCGGCGGCCCATGGCCTCGCCTTCGATGCCGCGGCCGCGCTAGCCTGGGCCGTGGGGCGTGGCGCCCGATCCGGCCGGGTGGCCTGGCAATTCACGGTGGAACAGGCCGGCGCGCAGGGCGTGCGGCTGTGATGGCTTCAATTGCCCAAAAATCGGCGTTATCCCTTACTTGACGAGAGACATGGGGGTGGCACACTCCCTCCAGATTCAACGTGGCGGGGCTCACTTGCCCATTTGCTTCTGATCCGGGGGAATATCATGCGCCTTCTGTCCTTCACTGCCGCCGCCAGCCTTGTGTCTGCCGGTCTTGCAGTCACCATCCCCGCCGCGCCGGCTGCTGCACAGCAATGGCGCGAAGTCCGCTGCGAAAGCTGGAATTATCGCGAAGCCAGCTGCCCGGTGCCGGGTGCGGTGCGGGTCCAGCTGCTGCGCGTCGAGGGTGGCAGCTGCATCGAAGGGCAGACGTGGTATCACGACGGCAACGCCATCCGCGTGCGCGGTGGCTGCCGGGCCACCTTCCGCACCGACAGCAATAATGGCTGGGGCGCCGGCGGCTGGGATCCCAATCAGGGTGGCAACTGGGGCGGCGGCGCTCAGGTGCAGAGCATCCGCTGCGAAAGCTGGAATTATCGCGATGCCCGCTGCCCGGTGAACGGCACTATCCGCAGCGTCCGCCTCACCCGCGTGATTGCCGGGGACTGCCGCGACGGCCAGACTTTCCGCTGGAACCGTAACGCGGTGCTGGTCCGCAACGGCTGCCGCGCCGATTTCGAGGTGTTGTTGGGCGCTGCCGGCTGGGCCGGCGGCGGCTATCCGGGCGGTGGCTCGGGCGGCAACTGGCAGGGCGGCGGCAATCGCCCGATCACCCTCACCTGCGAAAGCTGGAATTATCGCGCCGCCACGTGTGTGGCGCCGCGCGGCCGGCAGGTGCGGCTTCTGCGCGTGATTGCCGGGGATTGCCGGCAAGGTCGCACGTGGGGCGTGCGCCCCGGCGCCGTTTGGGTCAACGGTGGTTGCCGCGCCGAATTCGAACTCTACTGACAGGATTTCACTGCCCGTAGCTTGTGAGGCCAGAGGCGTGGCGGCGAGTGTGAATGCTGGCCGCCACAGCTGAACTGGTCTAGGTGCCGGTCGTAAGCCGGCCGGCTGCGACGATACCACCGCCGCCTTTCGGGGCCCGGCGATTGCCGGATGGCGCCCGCACCTGCTATGACCAGAGCCATTCTCAAGATAAAGGCGCAGTGCATTGAAAACCCTTGGCGTGATCTGGCGTGTTCTGGTCGGCATCAAGGATTTCCTGGTGCTGTCGCTGCTGGCGCTGTTCTTCATCGGCCTGTCGGCGCTGCTGTCGGCCGGCAAGACCAACGTGTCAGTGCCCGATGGCGGCGCGCTTGTGGTGGCGCTTGATGGCGTGCTGGTTGATCAGGCCAGCGAGGTGTCGCCCTTCGATGCCGCGAGTGGTGGCGGCATGGCCGAGGTGCAGGCCCGCGACGTGATCCGCGCGCTCGATCGCGCAGCCGAAGACAAGCGCATCAAGGCCGTCGTGCTGGAGCTTGATGGCTTTGCCGGCGGCGGCCAGGCCAATGTCGCCGCGGTGGCCGACGCGTTGGCGCGGGTGCGCAAGGCCGGCAAGCCGGTGGAGGCCTGGGCAACGGCCTATGGCGATGATGCCTGGCTGCTCGCGTCGGCTGCCAGCCGCATCTGGATCAACCCGATGGGCGGCGTGATCGTCACCGGGCCCGGCGGCTCCAATCTCTATTTCGGCCGGGCGCTCGAAAAGCTGCAGGTCGATGTGAACGTGTTCCGGGTCGGCACCTACAAGTCGTTCGTGGAGCCGTTCACCCGCGCCAGCGCATCCCCCGAGGCCAAGGCTGCCGATCAGGCGCTGGCCGACAGCCTGTGGGCCAGCTGGCTGGCCGACGCGCGCCGTTTCCGCCCCAAGGCCGATGTCGCGGCCTATGTGGCGCAGCTGCCGCAACGTCTGGGTGCGGCCCGCGGCGACGGCGCCGAAGCCGCCCGCGCATCAGGATTGGTGGACCGGGTCGGCAGCCGCGAGGCGTTCGAGGCTGCCCTGATCGAGCAGGTGGGCGACGCCGAGCCGGAGCACTGGGGCCGTTACAAGGGCATCGCGCTGGAGGATTATCTGGCGGCCAGCAGTGGCCCCGGGGGCGGTGATGCCGTTGGTGTGGTCTATGTCGCGGGCAATATTGTCGATGGTGAGGCGCCGCGCGGCACCGCCGGCAGCGCCACCATCCGGCAGGCGCTGGAAAAGGCACTGGCCGAGGATGATCGCATCAAGGCCCTGGTGGTTCGGGTCGATTCCGGCGGGGGATCGGTGACAGCGTCGGAGGAAATCCGCACCGCGCTGCTGGCTGCCAAGGCCGATGGCCTCCCTGTCGTCGCCAGCTTCGGCCCGGTGGCAGCATCGGGCGGCTATTGGGTGGCAACGGCGGCGGACGAGATTTACGCCCAGCCCTCGACCATCACCGGCTCCATCGGCGTGTTCGCCATCCTGCCCAGCTTCCCGCGCGCGCTCAACGAGATCGGCATCAATGCCGATGGCGTGAAGACAACGCCCTATAGCGGCGAACCCGATGTGGTGGCCGGCTTCTCGCCGCAGGTGCGCGCCGTGTTGCAGATGGGGGTGGAGGATACCTACCGCCGCTTCATCACCTTGGTCAGCGAGGCCCGCAAGCTGCCGGCCAGTGCGGTCGATCCGATCGCGCAGGGACGCGTGTGGTCGGGCAGCGATGCCAAGCGGCTGAAGCTGGTTGATCAGTTCGGCGGGCTGGATGCTGCCGTGGCGGCTGCAGCCCGGCGCGCCGGGCTGAAGGGTGATGTGCGGGTCGTCGATATCGAGAAGCCGGAGCCAGCCTGGGTGCAGGCGCTGCGCAGTTTCAGTCGCAATGAGGTCGAGGAGCAGGCCCGCGATCCCTGGGCGCAGGCTGTGCGGGCCTCGCGGTTGCGCCTGGCGTCGGCTGCACGCGATCTGGTCTTCATGGCGTCGGGGCGCGGCGCCACCATGCAGGCGGTGTGCATGGCCTGCACCATGGCCGGCTCGCCACGCCCGGCCGCGGCGCGCGAAGGCAGGGGCTGGCTTGGCGCGCTCCT
>NZ_WMHO01000066.1 GCF_010994245.1 Sandarakinorhabdus rubra | reverse complement strand
GGTCTGCCGCCAGCGGGCGAAGGCCGGGGCCAGCGCCGACAGCAGCGCAAGCGGCGTGGGAACGGCCACGCCGGCAGCCGCCAGGCTGGTGGCCGGGCGTTCGGTGCCGTCCGGATGGTGGGCCAGATTGACCCCCATGCCGATCACCAGGGCATCGCCCTGTCGTTCGAGCAGGATGCCGCAGCATTTGATGCCGTCCAGCAGCACGTCGTTCGGCCATTTCAGGGTGAAACGGTGCGGCTGGCTGCTGCCTTCGGACAGCGCCTCGTGCAGAGCCAGCGCGGCGACGAAGCTCAGCTGCTGCACCTCGCCGGTTGCCTTGACCAGCACCGAGCCCATGAAGTTGCCGGCGCCATCATTCCACACCCGCCCGCGGCGGCCGCGCCCCGCCGTCTGCCGATCGGCCAGCACCCAGTGGGCATCCGGCAGCGCCTCGGCGCGGGCCAGCAGCCAGTCGTTCGTGGATCCCACCTCGGCGAGGTGGGTGAAGTCCGTGAGCATCAAGCGGGAAACAGCGCCGCGGCCGCACGCGCCGTGGCGGCGGCCAGCGGCGACAGGGCCAGCATGCCGATGGGCGAGCAGAAGAGCGCCAGGCCGGCGATCATCGCACCGTTGACCGGATTGGCCGCCGGCGCCAGCGCTGTAGCGGGCGGATCGAAATACATGATCTTGATGAGCCTGAGATAATAGAAGGCCGCCACCACCGAGGCGACGAAGCCGACAATGGCAAGGCCGAGGAGGCCGGCATTGATGGCGGCCTGGAACACCGCGAACTTGGGCCAGAAGCCGAGCAGCGGCGGGATGCCGGCCAGGCTGAACATGAACACCGCCATCGCCAGCGCCAGACCGGGACGGGTCTTCGACAGGCCGGCGAAATCGGCCATGGTTTCCACCGGGCTGCCATCGGCGCGGGCGAGTTGCAGCACGACAAGGAAGCTGCCCAGCGTCATGGCGACATAGACGCAGATGTAGAAGAGCAGCGCCGAAATCCCGCCCGGGCTGCCCGGCGCCAGGCCGACCAGCGCGAAGCCGATGTTGGCGATCGAGCTGTAGGCCAGGAGGCGCTTGATGTTGGTCTGCGCCACGGCCGCCACGGCGCCCAGCACCATGGAGGCGATGGCGATGAACAGGATGATCTGCTGCCAGTCGGGCGCGACCTGGCCGGGGAAGGCGACCACCAGCACACGCGCCATCAGGCCCAGCGCGGCCGCCTTGGGCGCGGCGGCGAAGAAGGCCGCCACCGGGGTGGGCGCGCCCTCATAAACGTCGGGCGTCCACATGTGGAAGGGCACCGCCGAGACCTTGAAGGCCAACCCCGAGAGGATGAAGACGATGCCGAACAACAGGCCGAGCGACCGCTCCTGCTGGCCGCCGACGATACCGGCAATCACGTCGAGCTGGGTGGAACCGGCAAAGCCATACACGAGCGTGACACCATAGAGCAGGATGCCCGAGGCGAGCGCGCCCAGCACGAAATATTTGAGGCCGGCTTCGGCCGAACGGTCATCGCCGCGGTGGAAGGCGGCGAGCACATAGGACGGCAGCGCCGCCAGTTCCAGCCCGACATAGAGGGTGAGCAGATCATTGGCCGAAACCATGATGGCCATGCCCAGCGTCGCCAGCAGCAGCAGCACCGGATATTCGAACCGGGCGCTGCTGCTGCCCTTCGCATTGTGATCGGCAAGCCACGGCAGCGCCAGCAGTACCGAGGCGGCGGCTGCAGCCAGGATGATGACCTTCAGAAAGGCCGAGAAGGCATCGGCGACATAGAGGCCGTCAAAGGCGACCGACGGCCCGGCCGGCGCATCGAGCAAGGTGAAGCCGGCCAGCCCCAATATGGCCACCGCAAAGAGGCTGGTAACGGTGAGCGCGCGGCCGCCGCCGGTGAAGGTGCCGAGCATCAGCGCAGCGAGGCTGCCCAGCGTCAGCACGGTTTCCGGCCCGGCGATGGCGATGGAGGCGAAAATCGGGTGCATCAATGGGCCTCCGCCGCGTGCGCCGGGGCGATGAGCGCGGGCCGTGCGGGTGACAGGGTCATGTCGGTTGGCACGGTCGCCAGCTCACGCCCTTCGAGGCGGGCGACAACCTCGGCGATGGCAGGCTGCATCGGCGCCATGAAGCTCTTGGGGTAGATGCCCATCCACAAGGTCGCCGCCACGATGGGGGCAAGGATGGCGACTTCCCGCAGCGACAGATCGGGCATTGCCCGCGTGTCCTCCCCGGCGGCCTTGCCATAGGCGACCCGGGCATAGAGCCACAGCATGTAGGCGGCGCCCAGGATGATGCCGGTAGTGAGCACGAACGTGGCCCACGTGCTCGTCTGATAGAGGCCGAGCAGCACCAGGAATTCGGCGACAAAGCCCGAGGTGGCGGGCAGGCCGACGCTGGCCATGGTGAAGAACAGCAGCACCAGCGCATATTTGGGCATGGTGTCGGCAAGGCCGCCATAGCGCCCGATCTCGCGGGTGTGCAGCCGATCATAGATCACGCCGACGCACAGGAAGAGCGCGCCCGATACGAGCCCGTGGCTGAGCATCATCAGCATCGCGCCTTCCAGCCCCTGCGTGTTGAGCGCGAACAGCCCGCCCGTCACGAAGGCCATGTGGGCGACAGAGGAATAGGCGATCAGCTTCTTCATGTCGTGCTGCACGAGGGCAACGAGGGACGTGTAGACCACCGCCACCATGGACAGGCCGAACACCAGCCAGATCAGCTGCGCGCTGGCATCGGGGAACATCGGCAGCGAAAAGCGGATGAAGCCATAGCCGCCCAGCTTCAGGAGCACGCCAGCGAGGATGACGGAGCCGGCGGTGGGCGCCTCCACGTGCGCATCGGGCAGCCAGGTGTGCACCGGCCACATCGGCATCTTGACGGCGAAACTGGCAAAGAAGGCCAGGAACAGCCAGAACTGTGCCTCCTTGGGGAAATCGGTGCGAGCAAGCACGCCGATGTCGGTCGAGCCGGCAAAGCCCACCATCCACAGCATGGCGACGAGCATCAGCACCGAGCCCAGGAGCGTGTAGAGGAAGAACTTGTAGCTGGCATAGATGCGCCGGGCGCCGCCCCAGATGCCGATGATCAGGAACATCGGGATGAGGCCACCTTCGAAAAACAGGTAGAACAGGAAGATGTCGCGCGCCGCAAAGGTGCCGATCATCAGCGATTCCATGAGGAGGAACGCCGCCATATATTCGGGCACGCGGGTCTTCACGCTCTCCCAGCTGGCCAGGATGCACAGCGGCATCAGGAACACCGAAAGTTCGATCAGCATCAATGCGATGCCGTCGATGCCAAGCGACCAGGTGAGATAGGGCCCGAAGAGCGGCAGGGCTTCGGCGAACTGGAACGCCGCCGTCGACGGATCGAATTCGGCCCACAGCCAGAGGCCGGCGAGCAATTCCACCAGCGTGGTGGCCAGCGCCGCCACGCGGGCACGGCCCGCCCGCTCGTCTGCATCTCCGGGCAGGGTGAGCAGCACCAGCGCCGCCACCACCGGCAACAGGATCATGATCGACAGGATCGGCATCAGCGCATCATCCAGGCCGCCGCCGCGGCTAGGCCGACCAGCATCACCAGTGCATAGGAATAGACATAGCCCGACTGGAAGCGGCGGGCGAGATTGCTGCCCACGACCACCATTTCGGCCGCGCCATCGGGGCCGAAGCGATCAATGGTCTGCTGGTCACCGCGCGTCCAGAACAGGCGCCCGAACCACAGCGAAGGCCGCACGAAGATGGCATTGTAGAGCTCGTCGAAATACCATTTCCTGAGCAGGAACTCGTAGAGGCCGGGCACTTCGTTGCGCCACCATTTCGGGATCGACGGGCGGCGGACATAGGCGTTCCAGGCGAGGCCCAGGCCGGCGAAGAAGGCGATGGAGGGCGTCCACACCACCCAGGCCGGCACCTCGTGCAGGGCGTGCATCAGATGGGTGTCAAAGGCGAGGCTGCCGCGCCAGAAGGCGGCGCCCGGTTCGGCCTCCACGAAGGCACCGTGCCAGATGATGCCGGCAAGGAGCGCGCCGGCGCCCAGCACGAACAGCGGCACCAGCATGGAAAGCGGGCTTTCGTGCGGGTGATAGCCGGCCGTGCCGTCATCATGGTGGTGAGCATGATCATGCCCGTGGTGCGCGTCGTGCACGGCGTGCTGGATATGCTCTGAACCGGCCCAGCGCGGTGCCCCGAAGAAGGTGAGGAACACCAGCCGCCAGGAATAGAAGCTGGTGAGCAGCGCCACGACGGCGCCCACCGTGAAGGCGAATGTGCCCGAAGCCGTGCCGCTGGCATAGGCGGCCTCCAGGATGGCGTCCTTGGAATAATAGCCGGCGGTGAAGAAGAAGCCGGTCAGGGCCAGCGTGCCGATCGTCATCATCCAGAAGGTGATGGGGATGTGCTTCCGAAGCCCGCCATAGAAGCGCATGTCCTGTTCATGGTGCATGGCATGAATGACAGAGCCGGCGCCGAGGAACAGCAGCGCCTTGAAGAAGGCGTGGGTGAACAGGTGGAACATGGCAACGCCATAGGCGCCGGTGCCGGCAGCGAAGAACATGTAGCCCAGCTGCGAACAGGTGGAATAGGCGATCACCCGCTTGATGTCGTTCTGCACCATGCCCACCGTGGCGGCGAAGAAGGCGGTGCAGGCGCCCACTATGGTCACCACCGCCAGCGCCGTTTCGCTGGCTTCGAACATCGGCGACAGGCGGCAGACCATGAACACGCCGGCGGTCACCATGGTGGCGGCGTGGATCAGGGCAGAAACCGGCGTCGGTCCTTCCATGGCATCAGGCAGCCAGGTGTGGAGGCCCAGTTGGGCGGACTTGCCACAGGCGCCGATGAACAGCAGCAGGCACAGGCACGTCATCACGTCGACGGTGGAGCCGAGGAAGCTGAACGTCTGCCCGGCGTGCTGGGGAACGGCAGCCACTATGGCGTCGATGGACACCGTTCCGAACACCAGGAAGGTGGCGAAGATGCCGAGCGAAAAGCCGAAATCCCCCACCCGGTTGACCACGAAGGCCTTGATGGCGGCCGCATTCGCCGATGGCTTGGTGTACCAGAAGCCGATGAGCAGATAGGAGGCGAGGCCCACGCCTTCCCAGCCGAAGAACATCTGGACGAGATTGTCGGCCGTCACCAGCATCAGCATGGCGAAGGTGAACAGCGACAGATAGGCGAAGAACCGGCTCTGCGACGGGTCCTCCTCCATGTAGCCCCAGCTGTAGAGGTGGACGAGCGCCGAGACGCTGGTGACCACCACCAGCATGACGGCGGTGAGCGTATCGACCTTCAGCGCCCACTGCACGCGCAAGGCCCCGCTTTCGATCCAGTCGAGCACCGGCACGGTGGTGGCCGGCGCTTCGTTCAGCCAGAAGCCGATGAAGATCGTCCAGGCCAGCGCCGCCGACACGAACAGCCCGCCAGTGGTGATCGCCTTGGCCGCGGTGTGGCCGATTGCACGGCCGCCCAGCCCGGCGACAAGCGCGGTGAGCAGCGGCAGGAAGACGAGCAGCGTGATCATCGGCTCAGCCCCGCATCCGATCGGCCTGATCGACCGCCACCGTGCCGCGATTGCGGAAATAGATCACCAGGATGGCCAGCCCGATGGCCGCCTCGCCGGCTGCGACGGTGAGCACGAACATCGCGAAGATCTGGCCATGCACCTGGTGCAGGAAGGCCGAGAAGGCGACGAGGTTGATGTTCACCGCAAGCAGGATCAGCTCCAGCGACATCAGGATGATGATGATGTTGCGGCGGTTGAGGAAAATGCCGAACACGCCGAGCACGAACAGCGCCGCCGAGACCGCCAGATAATGGGAGAGGGTGATCACAGCTCCACCCCCTGCCCCAGCGGCGCCTTGCCCACGCCCAGCGTGCCGGCCGGGGTGCGCGCCGTCTGCGCCGCGATGCTCTGCTTCTTCACGCCAATACGGCGACGGTGGGTAAGGACGATGGCGCCGACCATGGCCGCCAGCAACAACAGCCCCGACATGGAGAAGACGAAGACATAGCGCGTGTAGAGCTGGCTGCCGATCCACTGCGTGTTGCTCATCCCGGCCGGCGGCCCGGCCAGCGCCTCGTGCACGATCACGCCCTGCCCGGCCTGCCAGCCGGTCGCCACCAGCAACGTCTCGGTGAGGATGATGCCCGCCACAAAGAGCCCCAGCGGAAGATTGTTCAGCGCCCCGCGCCTGAGCGCCCGAAAATCAATGTCGAGCATCATCACGACGAACAGGAACAGCACCGCAACCGCGCCGACATAGACGATGACCAGCAGCATCGCCAGGAACTCAGCGCCCAGCAGGATGAACAGCCCGGCAGCGTTGAAGAAGCAGGTGATCAGCCACAGCACCGAATGCACCGGGTTTTTCGCGGTGATCACCATCAGCGCCGCGGTGAGCAGGACGACGGCGAACAGCCAGAAAGCAAGGGCGGCGGTCATCTCAGCGCCACTCCGCGTCGGCCGCGATGTTGCTGGCAATGGCGCGTTCCCACTTCTCGCCGTTGGCCAGCAGCTTGGCCTTGTCGTAGATCAGCTCTTCGCGGGTTTCGGTCGAGAACTCGAAATTCGGCGTCTCGACGATGGCATCCACCGGGCAGGCTTCCTGGCACAGGCCGCAATAGATGCACTTGGTCATGTCGATGTCATAGCGGGTGGTGCGGCGGCTGCCGTCCTCGCGCGGTTCGGCCTCGATGGTGATGGCCTGCGCTGGGCACACGGCTTCGCACAGCTTGCAGGCGATGCAGCGTTCCTCGCCATTGGGATAGCGCCTGAGCGCATGTTCACCCCGGAAGCGCGGCGAGACGGGGCCCTTTTCGAACGGGTAGTTCAGCGTGACCTTGGGCCGGAAGAAATAGCGCAAGGTCAGCCACATGCCGGAGACGAACTCGAGCAGCAGCAGCGACTTGGCGGAGCGGAGCAGCGCGGTCATTGCGACGCCTTCAGCATTTTTTCGAAAGCAGGGCCGGCGCCGGTGTTGCAGACGCCGATGAACATAGGAGTCTGTTTAGGAAATGGCTTGGTCATGTCCCTAGGCAGTTCCTTTGGCAGAACCCACGCTTCGCGGCCCTGCTTTCCATTTACAGGCGCCTTTACGAGGACGTCGAAATTGCTGGCTCCTTGTCGGCGACCTCGAAAAATCGTCGCGCCATCATCTGCAATAAATGCCTGCGAGAAACCCGGCTGAACGATACCAGTCGGGTCTAAAACTTTCATCGGAAACACGTCTGCCATAGGAACAAGTTTTTCTGGCCGGCGAACAAATATCATCAGCGGATGATGTCGCTTACTCACAACGGATTCTTCGTTTGCATCATACCGAGTGACTTGAACAAAGTCGCAGTTGAACAACTCAACCGTTGTCTGCGGCGATCCCGCTGTCAGCGCCAGAGCGATCAAGCCGATCATGCTGGCAGGCTCTCAAAATGCCCGGTGAACATCAGCCAGCCGGAGACGACGACGACCCAGAACAGCGATAACGGCAGGAACACCTTCCAGCCCAGCCGCATCAGCTGATCATAGCGATAGCGCGGCACGCTGGCCTTCACCCAGGCGAAGACGAAGAACATGAACGCCATCTTGAGGAGGAACCAGACGAAGCCGGGGATGACATAGAGGAACGGCAGGTCCAGCGGCGGCAGCCAGCCGCCGAGGAACAGCGTCGGCACCAGCGCGCACATGAAGAGGATGTTGGCATATTCGCCGAGGAAGAAGAGCGCGAAGCTCATCGAGCTGTATTCGACCTGGTAGCCAGCGACCAGTTCGGCCTCGGCCTCGGGCAGGTCGAACGGCGGCCGGTTGGTTTCGGCCAGCGCCGTGATGAAGAACATGATGCCGAGCGGAAACAGCAGCGGATTGAAGATGTTGCCGTTGAGCAGGCCGAGCACGTTGCCCTTCTGGCTCATCACGATGTCGGACAGGTTGAGGCTCTGCGCATACATCATCACGGCGACGAGGATGAAGCCCATCGAGACTTCGTAGGACACCATCTGCGCCGCCGAGCGGAGGCCGCCGAGGAAGGCATATTTGGAGTTGGACGCCCAGCCCGACATGATGATGCCATACACACCCATCGAGGAGACGGCGAAGACATAGAGCAGGCCGACGTTGAGATCGGCCAGCACGAGGCCGGCATCAAACGGCATCACCGCCCACACCACCAGGGCCAATGTGAAGCTGATCATCGGGGCGAGCAGGAACACGCCCTGCGAGGCGCCGGTGGGGATTATGGTTTCCTTCAGGAACAGCTTCGCGGCGTCGGCAAAGGTCTGCAGGATGCCAAACGGGCCGACCACGTTGGGCCCGCGCCGCATCTGCATCGCCGCCCAGATCTTGCGATCGGCATAGACCGCCATTGCCACGCCCACCATCACCGGGAAGGCAATGGCGAGGATCAGCGTCAGGGTGGCGAGGAACCAGCCCGGGCCCTGCCCGAACTGATCGATGAACCAGCCGGTGTAGGTCATTCGGCTGCCTCCTGTTCGGGGGCGAGCAGCGACGAGACGCAGGCGGCCATGGTGGCGCTGGCCCGCGCGATCGGGTTGGTGAGGTGATAATTGGTGAAGGCGAGGTGGAGCGGGCCCTTCACGGGCGCGGCGTCCTTCGCCGGCAGGCTGGCGGCGCGGTCGATCAGGCCATCGCGGGCGAGATCGGGCCAATCGGCTGCGATGCGGCGGCGCAGGGCCGACAGATCATCATAGGGCAGTTTCCGACCCAGAACCGAGGAGAGCGCGCGGAAGATCGTCCAGTCTTCCCGGGCATCGCCGGGCGGCTGGGTTGCCTTCAGCGCGCGCTGCACGCGGCCTTCCAGGTTCACCCAGGTGCCGGCCTTCTCGGTATAGGCGGCGGCCGGCAGGATCACGTCGGCGTGGCGGACGCCATGATCGCCGTGGGTGCCAATATAGACGGTGAAGCGGCCGGCCATCACGTTGACCTCGTCAGCGCCGAGCAGGAACAGTGCCTTCACCCCGCTGTCACCCAGCAGCGCGTTGACGCCGCCTTCGACCGCCAGCCCCAGCCGCAGCGCACCGGCCCGGGCCGCCGCGGTGTGGACGAGGTTGAAGCCATTCCAGCCATCCTTGAACACGCCCAGCGTGGCAGCAGCGGCACGGGCGGCAGCGTAGAGGCCGGGCGTCTTCAGCGCGCCCATGCCGACGATGATCGCCGGGCGCTGGGCCGCCGCAAAGGCGGCGACCACCTCGGCCGGCAGAGCGGTCAGCAGGCTGGCGTCATCGCCCAGATCGGTGACCGGGAAGGTGAGATCGTCGGCCGGGCCAATGCGGAAGGCCTTCGCACCGCCCTTCTTCACGGCCTTGCGCAGCCGCAGGTTGAGCAGTGCTGCCTCGTCGCGTGGATTGGTGCCGACCAACAGGATGGCATCCGCCGTCTCGATGCCGGCCAGCCCCGAATTGAACAGCCAGCCTGCCGGCTCGCCCGTATCGAACAGCGCGCCGTCCTGCCGGCACTCGATGCGGGACGACCCCAGCGCGGCGAGCAGGTCCTTGAAAGCCACCATGTCCTCGACCGCCTGAAGATCGCCGACGATGCCGGCAATCTCGTCGCCTTCCAGCCCCTTCAGGCCGGCGGCAATGGCGGCAAAGGCCTCGCCCCAGCTGGCCTTCTTCAGCTTGCCGTCCACCCGCACCCAAGGCGTGTCGAGCCGGCGCGCCGACAGGCCATCGATGGCAAAGCGGCTCTTGTCGGCCAGCCACTCCTCGTTGACGTCGTCGTTGATGCGCGGCGTCACCCTGAGCACGGCGGCGCCGCGGCTGCCGACCACGATGTTGCTGCCGATGGCGTCCATCACGTCGATCGAATCGGTCTTCTTCAGCTCCCACGGGCGGGCCTGGAAGGCATAGGGCTTGGCGGTGAGCGCGCCCACCGGGCACAGATCGATGACATTGCCCGACACTTCGGAGGTGACGGCCTTTTCGAGGTAGGAGGTGATCTGCATCGTCTCGCCGCGGCCGATCGCGCCAATCTCCTCGACGCCGGCCACCTCCTCGGCAAAGCGCACGCAGCGGGTGCAGTGGATGCAGCGCGTCATCACCGTCTTGATGAGCGGGCCCATGTATTTCTCGGTCACCGCGCGCTTGTTCTCGTCAAAGCGGCTGCTGCCCCGGCCATAGGCCAGCGCCTGGTCCTGCAGGTCGCATTCGCCGCCCTGGTCGCAGATCGGGCAATCGAGCGGGTGGTTGATGAGCAGGAACTCCATCACCCCCTCGCGGGCCTTCTTCACCTTTTCGGTGGTGGTGTGGATCACCTGCCCGTCGGCAGCCGGCATCGCGCAGCTGGCCACCGGCTTGGGTGATTTTTCCATCTCGACAAGGCACATGCGGCAGTTGCCGGCGATGGTCAGGCGTTCGTGATAGCAGAAGCGCGGGATCTCGGCGCCGGCGGCCTCGCAGGCCTGCAGCACGGTGGCGCCATTCGGCACCTCGACCTCGATCCCGTCGACCGTCAGCCTCGGCATGGGTCAGTTCTCCCTGCCGGGCCGGTTGTGGGTGAGGCCGCCAGCGGGCCGCACGTCGATCATGCGCATATCCAAAAGACCGCTCCGCCCAGTGGCCGAAGCACTGGCTTGGCTATAGCCGGGCGCTTTGTGCAAGGGAAGGTCAATCGGCGACATTCTGCCGCGCCACTGGGCATTTTAGGGGTGGTTTGAGGCGCTTCCCGCAATGCGGCACGGCCCGGCCCGGCACATGCCGCCGCTTGGAAGCCTGCGAGTTCAAGCCTATAGCCGGCGCCATGTCCATCGCCACTTCAAAGCCTGTCCATATTGTCGGGGGCGGCCTCGCCGGGTCGGAGGCCGCCTGGCAGATCGCCGAGGCCGGCCTGCCGGTTGTCATCCACGAAATGCGTGGGGTGCACGGCACCGATGCCCACAAGACCGACGGGCTGGCCGAGCTCGTCTGCTCCAACAGCTTCCGGTCCGATGATCCCGACAACAATGCCGTGGGCCTCATCCACCAGGAGATGCGCGCCCTTTCCAGCCTCGTGATGCGCGAAGCCGACAAGGCACGCGTGCCGGCGGGATCGGCCCTCGCCGTGGACCGCGACGTGTTTTCAGGGGGCGTCACCGCTGCGCTGGCCGCCCACCCGAATGTCACCATCGTGCGCGAACTGATCGATGATCTGCCGCCTGCGGACTGGGACAGCGTGATCGTCGCCACCGGGCCGCTGACTGCAACGCCGCTGGCCGAGGCCATCCGCCGCCTCACCGGCGAAGATGCGCTGGCCTTCTTCGATGCGATCGCGCCCGTCATCCATTTCGACTCCATCAATCTGGAAACCGCCTGGTTCCAGTCGCGATGGGACAAATCTTATGGGAACGCCGCTGACGCGGCTGGGGGCGGAGCCAGGGATTATCTCAACTGCCCGATGGACAAGGAGCAGTACGAAGCCTTCATCGACGCGCTGCTGGCCGCCGAAAAGACCGTGTTCAAGGAATGGGAGGCCAACACCCCCTATTTCGAAGGCTGCATGCCGATCGAGGTGATGGCCGAACGCGGTCGCGACACGCCACGTTTCGGCCCGATGAAGCCGGTGGGCCTCACCAATCCGGCCACCGGCCGCCGCGCCTGGGCGGTGGTGCAGCTGCGCCAGGACAACGCCAGCGGCACGCTGTGGAACATGGTGGGGTTCCAGACCAAGATGAAGCACGCCGAACAGGTGCGGGTGTTCCGCATGATCCCGGGGCTGGAACGCGCCGAGTTCGCCCGGCTGGGCGGCCTGCATCGCAACACCTTCATCAAGTCACCGGTGCTGCTCGACGCCACGCTCAGGCTGAAGGCACGGCCGGCGATCCGTTTCGCCGGGCAGATCACGGGCTGTGAAGGCTATGTCGAATCGGCTGCCGTCGGCCTGATGGCGGCGCGCTTCGCCATTGCCGAACGGCAGGGGCGGGAGCCGGTGCCGCCGCCCGCCACCACGGCGCTGGGCGCCCTGTTGCACCACATCACAGGCGGGGCCGAGGCCGAGACCTTCCAGCCGATGAACGTCAATTTCGGGCTGTTCCCGCCGCTGGTGCCGTCACCGAAGAAAGACCAGCGCAAACCGGCGCTGGTGGCGCGCGCCCGCGCCGATCTGGCCGCCTGGCTGGCGGTGGCCTAATCCTCGTCCCCGGGCGGCGGGCACACGCAGGCGGCCTTGGGCCGGCGCCTGGCGGC